>DXJL01000184.1 GCA_019057635.1 Candidatus Heimdallarchaeota archaeon | reverse complement strand
TACCTCATCTTACGTGATAATCTTAATAAACGGAAAATTGCTGTGTACAGCCAATCATTCAGCACACTATTAGTAAGTACCTTAGTAAAAGATCAACCGATCCGAGCTGTCATTCTCGAAAATGGACCTGTTTCGTTAAATATTCTAATTGCTCGTAAATTACCCTATGCGGGTTTTGGTGTCTCTCTCTTAAGATTCTTAACCCGTTTGATTTTGTGGCCTTTCACGTGGAGAACACGATGGAATCTAAAATATTCTCTCTCCATGCTCCATTCCTGTCCTACGTTCCAAATATCAGTTTTTGATCATAAAAATATGCCTAACAAGAATATTTTCAAAATTTTTACATCCTTATATAAACCTAAGCAGCTTTGGCTTGAAGATGCTCTTCTACCATCTGGTGGGATTCGGGATACTTGGCCAGATGAATATTTCTCACAGTTAAAATACTTCTTCAACCGATGGTTAAACAAAGAACCCGCTCCTGAGTGGCATTGTGAACTGCAGGTTTCAAAGCTTGGGAAAAGAGAATTTTCCGCTTCACTTAGAGTTTCAGCTCTCCCTCCTCAAATGGAGCATATTCCCCTTTGTATAACATTGTCTGATAAAAAAAATCGACTAGTCCATGAACGAGTATGGTTTTTAGGGGCAGAACAAACATATGAATTTCAACTACCATTTCGTCCTAGCTTTAATTCATTGTTACCCTATTTAAGTGTCGAACGCGTCAATAATAAGAGTATTCCATGGGTCAAGCTTGATGCTGAAGAAGCGTTAGAGCACACAGTTCATACAATTGTTTCTCTCAAGCTATCTAAATTGATAGAATACGAAAAACGATACTTTAAGACCAAAGAAAGGATTTCAACTGATATAACACTTGAAAAGGCGGAAGAAATTACTCTACCTTAGCATATTGGCATGATTCACAAAACGGATTATCTTGATTGAATAATGTACAGTGAAAAATTGACCTATCTGTACTAGTTCTTGTAAAATAAAGACATTCTAAATTATATTTTTTCTGCTCCACTTCTTCTAGGTTTCCAACTACACCTTCACTAAAATAAACGCACTGATTTGGGCATTTACTTATCCACTCATGATATGTAGCGCAATAAGAAAGGGATTTGCCAAGTGTGGCAATTAATGCGGAACATGGTTTGAATGCTAAATTGTTGGTCTCATTTCCCAAGAAGGCCACCTTTCATTTCTAGAGTGCGGATCCATTGTTATAAGCATCACGTTTTCTGGTTTAATTTTGAGTATATATGCTCTGAATATAATCAGTATTAGAGGAACTCATAGTCTTTGAGGATTTATTAGGATGACAACTTTGTTACAGGATCCCCATTTAGTTATCTATGACAACTTATTTTTCGGGTTATCACTGGGTAAGTACGATATCAAATTGATTAACGAGTCTGAATGGATTATAGAAGAATTTGTGTTAGTTAGACAATTGTACAAAGATAGGTTACCTCAATTAGAATTGTTATTACCTTACTATACAATAAAGGCATATACTATGATATCCACAAGTGAAAACAAAAAATTCCTTGAAAGTAGTGGTTTATTCATTCAGTTCATCAATTACTCAGACCTAACAAATCGAGAATTGATTGGATTAGGTCTAAGAATTACTTCGAATTCTAAAATTACCTTACAAACCTTCGGTGCCTCCTCTGAGGATCGTATTCAAAAAATTATGTTTCTCCTTTCAAGAGGTTTATTGAAGTCTCTATTTCACAGGATAGAACATGAAGATATTGAAATAATAATTTAAAAATGGATGTACAATGTCCTACTTAACATCAGAAATATTGGAGCAGTATTTGTTTTGTCCACGATATTTTTATTTGTATAAGATAAGAGGAATACTGGGGAAATGATTCTTAATGGTTGAACTACTAGATCTTGTTGTTCAAGGCTTTAGTGATTTCATACATTGGTACACTGTAGGCGTTCAGGGAGAGGATCTTGTAGATTTTTTTGTAAAACAATTTTCTTATTACTTGTTGCTCCAAATCTTTCTTTATTTTCTCCCCTTCTTACGTAGGATATTAGTAATTTTTTTTCTTCCCTTCCGATGGATTCATGTCTATCTTCATGTGTACACAGCTAAACAAATTTTAAAGGAAATTGAATCTCGTAAGGAGTTAGGAGAAAAAGAACCAGTTATTGATACAGGGAGTCTCCGTGCATCTTTAATTTCAGGTATAGATGTTTCAGACGAGAATCCTGGATTACTTATGGGTTTTAATCGATTTGAATATGCTAGACGAGTAGCCTTCGCACCCAATAAACTTGCTTTTGCAATGTTACTAGGCTATCTGATTGTGACCCCGCTGATCTTTGCCGATACGGGAATTCTTTCCTCTCAAGTGGGAGGATTGGTTCATTTATACCTCTTTATCGTGATTTTTGGGGTATTAATGCCTAGTATTAACGATTGGTATTTTATGATTCATGCTTTGATGATAAACCTCCAAATTAGACCATTTTGGTTTTACAATGCTATAATTGTGTATATTGTTTTCACGTTTGATACCCTTTGGAGAACACAGAATTTTTTTCTCTCCATTCTATTGGGAACATTATGGTTTGTAGCATATATTATTGGTTTATTTGTGGTAGGATATATCGCTCAAGGTGGGAAAGTAAAGAAACCAGTTTTTTTCTGGTTACCTACTGAAAAGCCGATGCAAAAATTCACAAAAAAGGCAGATATTGATTTCCTCTCTCTAGAAGACCTAGATTACTAAGCTGGATTTAACTATTCTAAATCCTCATCCCTATCCGAATACAGTTTAATAGTGGTTGATCCAAGAGATTGATTGTATATATAGAAATCTAGTGAGGATCCATTACTAGATTTATGTAATACTGATTTTGTCATACAAAAAGGATCTATTAATCTATCTTTACTTGCTAACTCCTTTGAAGCATCGGAAAAAGCATGATGAGCAATGATGATAGGTATGTTTCTTCTAATAGCGATTTTTCTAAGATCTAACATAAAATAAAAGATATTTCGTGTCCATTTTTTCTTAGATTCGCCAAAAAGCTCAATAAGTTGCATAGGTGAACCAAATATTGTGTCTAAAATTAGTAGGGAAATATCCGAATACTGTCCCTCAACAATTTTTTTAATTAGGATGATATTCTCTAAAATAGAATTTGGGTGGAAAAAATTCACCTGATCCAGAAATTCTTCACAATTCAAAGTTTTTTTGAGATTCTGAAATCGAATATTTCCTGAAAAATCCGAATAAATAACATTCGCATTCCGATCACTAGTGAGTATTGAGTTAATTGCCTGTTGACAGAACCACGATTTTCCGACTCCCGATTCACCTAAAATCGAATGGATTTGTCCTGCAATAAGACCCCCTATAAGATTATCAATAATATCAATACCCATCGTGATTTTAATGGATTTTTCTAGCTCTTCATTTATTTCTTGAAGACTTTTAACTCTATCAATGGTTTCCATTATGAGTCAACTACAAAGCGTGTGCATTCGTTTGCTGGAAACAGATCTTTGGAAACGATAACATTAACGACCATTGAAACTGCTAATTTTTTAAGGTATGTCCAATTTTCATGATTGTTAGTACACAATGGCGGATAATTCACAATCAGCGAAGAAAATCCATTTTTCAAGTATGTTGAAAGCTCATTTGAACCAAGAATTTGTTTATAATCCTCAATTGACAATATTTCCATAAAAGAAAACTTATTTTTCAAGGATTTATACCGACGAAGTATATGGTAAAAATAAGGTAACGGAACTACTCGGAAATCAATCCATAATATTTTGGGAATCACCCATTCTTCGATTCTAGCAGTCATTAGAAGACTCACACACTTGTAATAATCCCCTATCAAGACATTTGGTTTACTTAATGTCGTAGATTGTTGATGAGAATTCACTGGGTTCTTCACATTTTTCCTAAGCCTGAATCTATGATTCGATCGTCTTTTTCAGAAAGTTCCTCCTGATAGACATAATAATATGGAATCCCAAACAGAATGAAGATCAGTACTGGAATCATTATAAATCCAGGAATGGGATGACTAACCGACTCTAAATTGTTATTTAATGTTTTAATTTCCTTCAGAAGGCCATAAGCTCTAATAGAAATACTTATTGTAGAATAATCATCAGTAGAGGAAATAATCGGGATAATATAGAGATTAATATGCCAAATCTGGTTTTCAAGATCGACTTTATTGACTGTTGAATTTATTCTTACAACATTCCCATCTATGGCATGATTTCTTCCCGTTCCAAGTGCTAAGTAATCAAATTGTCCGCCTTTAATAGTAATTTCAAGAATTGATGAAAGATACAAATTATCAGGAATATCCACAGGAAGTAGACTTTTTGTAAGTATTTTTTTACCAAAAAATGATATTTGTGACGGTTGAAGAGCATATTGGAAGTTGCTAGACAAAATCATCAAAGATTGTTCACTAAGGGGTTGTACAAGATCAACTGCATGAACAATTGCCGAAAATATTGTGAAATTATATTCCACTTCGCGCCAAGATATGAGGGAGTCTAGATTCATGGAAACAGAAACGGAGAGTATTTCTTGATATGAATAATTTAGCGGAATCATCAATGCCTGAGGTTGATCAAACTGATAAACAAGACAATTCTTAAGGCCTTCTCTTTCATTACTTGAAAAAACGTGATCTGTAATGATACCATTAATTTTGATTGTAGTTAAGATAGTATCAATTGGTTCTCCAAAATTTTGAATGGATAAATTTAGAAATAACTTATCCCATTGTCTAGACAAGACAATAAAACGATTAAAAGTTAACTCTGGTTTATCCATTGTATAATTGATATTCAAATCATACGAACTAGATTTACTCTCTTGTTGCTGGAGTGTCTTGGCTAAATCTCCTTTACAAATTACTGTTATTCCCTGGATAATAATTAATAAGATACCTAAAGTGATAATTTGTTTCTTATCTATCAGACACATTCTTCAATAACTCCAAAATAATGAAAGGAACATTCTTGCACAATTTAAGGAAAAAATGAATAACCCCAGATAACCCAAATTCTTATTTACTCTTGGATCATTGAACGGGATTCGAGCAATACGTATTCGTTTTGTATTTCGGGGGAGGGTCCAATGAAACTTGTAATGCTTAACAGGATGATTACTGAAGACAGATCGTTTTCCTAAAGGTAATCCCCCGGGATTTAATGAATCTATTAATAAATGTGAAAGCCAACTTATTGTAAATAATATTATTACAACTTCTAAAATTGTTACATTAGATTTCTGTCCAAGATAAAGGAAGGGAAGGAAATAGAAAACTGTCCAAGGAGAGTGTGTAAGAGGATGTCTATTCCTTGTTAATAAAACACCCTCATTTTCATATTGAACATTAACATATCGATCTATGATATTCGGAACCAAACTGAACAAACTGGTAATCGTTGATAGTACCATAATTATCCAAGAGGAGAACATCTCCTCTACTATCAACATCCCATATAAATTTGTAAATCCGAGCGAGAATAGATAATGAGTACTATTTTTCATTTAATTCACGGTTCCCTTTTTCGAAGAACTGTATTACCGAGAGCGACAAGACTAGCAAAAAGTCCTCCTCCGATACCTATTTCGATCAAGTCATTTATACCTGTATCCAAATTAACCTCTTTTCGAGTACTTGTCTGAGAAGTTAGATCCGGTGGGTCGGTTGTATCTATTGTTCCAGAAGTAGTAGTAGTGGTTTGATCAATCGGACTCTGGACGTATAAATTCGTTAAAAATTCCGTTGTTTCTTGATTTATATCATCTATTACTGATAATTGAAGAACATAGGAGCCTTGAGTTAAAAAGAAATCAACGGATACGTACGAATTATTTATCTGAGTGAATGGAAATTCGACACCATTAATATACAGAAAAGCTTCTATTCCATCAAAATCATCAAATACTTGGACGTTTAATCGATAGAGGATCCCAGTGGATGTGTTATCAAGGATTACTAGGGATGATGCTCCTATCTTTGGAGGAGAATCCGTTGAGTTAAAAATCCCAAAAAACTGACTTGAATGTCCATAAATATCGAATACAGTTAGATTATAGTTCCAAACATTCGGAGTTAACCACGGAGAAGTGAATAGCCAGATTTGATAGCTTCCTGTTGTTGATTCATAAATCAAAGTTCCATCAGCAATGAAAACTTGAGACCCACTTTCGATTGCTAGAAAGGGATTATCAGTAGAAAGTGATGCATTTACCTTCTCAACTCGAATTTCAAGATTAAACCCATTTCTTTCGAATTCTGATTCCACTACAATGATATGGGGGGCATACCACAGAATTTCAAAATCTCTGCTAGCAGAAGGCTTGTCATCCCATGGATACCATATGTCTAACCTAAGAGTGTAATTTTGTGGGTTGCAGTAAACTTGTGTGTACCATTGATCACCAAAATAATTACTTAAACTGTAATTCATACCATCAAGCGTTACCTGGACAAGATTAAGGTCAAGAGTTTGTGAATCGATCGTTGTTCTTAATTCATAATAAGTCGATTTCCATGAAACGGACAGAGAATTGATAGTTGGCTGTGGTGGATACCAGCTTTCAAGAAATAGTCTAAAATCGTACTTATTTTCAGCTGTGTGGGCATACAATGAGATTTCCCATAGGCCAGGGGAAGGAAACTGAAATTGAATTCGATAATCCCGCTGAAACGCATCCCATTCCAACACCCCAAAATGGCTCCCATTCAAATATATTCCGACTTGTTCGAAATATGGATTTGATAATATCTCTGTACTTAGGAGATAGTTTCCAGCAGAGTCAATTTCTGTGAGATACGAATTAGTTAAAAGATCAACTTTTTCTACCACAGAAAAATTTACTTGCGCTGATATAAAGTTTCCAGCAGAGTCAAATGAATAAGCATTGAGTGAATAACTGCCAATGGGTAAATACAGTACTAATGATGTAGTATATGTCTGATTAGTATTATTTACTTCTGGAATACAATATAGGATTGTTTGACCATCTGAATTGATGGATAAAGGTATTTTTTCAATATAGGTGTAATTATAGGGGGAAAAAATCGTTAGAGAAGGAGCAATTGTATCAATATTGAAAATTGAGGTTTTAATGACAAAATTCTCAGCAGTATCTCTAACCTGAATAGTAACGTTGTGATTTCCTTCAGATAAGTCAGTTAAAACGAAACCTGAGCTTCCAACGATTGGCGTATCATCTAAAAAAATAAATACAGTTTCTTCATCAGTTAAAAATGAAAGTGAAATAGAATTCGTTTTGTATGACTCATTCTTTGGACTTATAATTACTAATGAAGGCGCAGTTGAATCAATCCTGAACGATGAAGAAGCATAAGATAAAAACCCATAGGAATTTTCACCATAAACATGACAAGTATATAACCCCTCAGGTAAGTCACGATATGCAGTATCCGTCCACGAGCTATTCGTTTGATCAAGAGGTTCAATAAAGTACCAATAACTCACAGCATCTCCTCGGAAAGATAGCTCTAATATAGATCCATGAATAGAGTTGTTGACAGGTGAAAGAATTTCTATCGTAGAAGGTAAAGAATGAATTACAATTGAAAATTGAGGACTAAATGAGGTATTGAAATAATCTTCGAATTGTAAAGGCACTTTTACAGAAACTGTATAGATTCCAGGCTGATCAAATGAAATTATGAAATCGAAGATACCTGCACCATTTGTAGAATCAACCCCATTCTCCATCCCACCCATCAGTAGAATCGTATCTACTCCCATGATAGGACCCGAAACTTCTCCTATAACATTACCATCAATATGAATTGACATATTCACAAAAGCTTCCCCAGGAATGCTTACAGAAATAATTAGGTCTTCAAAAATTGTTACTTGAGAATGAAGAATCCGATAATAGACGTATGTATCATTACTAATTATGGAAATTTCTTTTACTCCTCTGTTATTGAAGCTATATGAGTATGAATGTTTTCCTGCTGGTGACCAGTCTCTCCATAATTGACCCTCCATCCAAATCTGATAAACTTCCGTACAGTTAACTGTAAATAAATAATTATCATTTACATTTCCATAATCACCACCGATTACTTCAATGTCAGCAGTACTGTACATGAATGTATGATCATATTTAGTATTCGTACCATTGAGATTTGAAGCTCGTAAAGATAATCCACCTTTGTAATAAGGTGTTGTCCAATTATAATTTCCTAGTCCAGAAGCATTTAATGCGATTACGGCAATAAAATTCCAAGTACTCTCTCCATCCCGTTGCCAATAAAGGGAAATATCTTCATTCAACCCACCTTCTAGTTCTATCATTGTCCAGTGATTTGAGAGGATGGATCCTTGAATCATAACTGAAAGAGGAGGACGAATCGTGATAGAAAAAATTGCTGGACTAATTGACTGTAAATAAAAAGCTCCTACATTCCCTTGATAGCTGCATTGTAAGATATGTACTCCTATTTGGGATGATACGGTCACAGAATAGTCAAAGAAAAATAGTCCTTCTACATCAGAGGTGACAAAACCCAAAAATTCTCCAGTCGTCGTATCAGTAAAGTGGATTGCTTCATTGATTACAGCTTTTCCACCTTCGTCAAGCAAATACCCCCAAAGACGGCATGATTGCCCATTAATCACTTCTGTTGAATTTTGATTCAGAGAACTAAAATGGGGAACCGAAAACACAGTTAATTTTAATGTAGTAGCTCCTTCATCATAATTTTCGGAATTATAGAAATGGACAAGGAGGTAAATATCACCTAAGGAGTGATCATTACGGATGTGATAATTAAAAATAAGTCCTGATACGCAGCTCTGAGTATCAATAATAGTAGAATTACTGTACTCCAATGAGACTAACCCCTCATTAATTGTTACACCTCCCGAGTGAACTGTCACTTGAATCTGAGTATCTGTGTTTCGATTAATCCCTCCGCTTTCATAAGTCAAATCAAACTCAATTAACCCCTTAATAGATACTAGAATTATACTTGAGACTGCGAGAATATTTAGTGTTACATCAAATACTCGGAGTGAAAATTCATGGTTTCCGATGCTGATTCCTTCTGGAAGAGGATAATTAAAGGCCACATATCCATCTGAGTTAGTAAATTTATTCATCAATGAAATATTCCCATCAGTTAAATCCCTGAATTCTACTTGGCACGTAACGGGAACAGTATGTATATCTTCTAATGTAATGTAGGCTTCGAGATGAATTGTTTCATTTTGCCTATAATCTGAAGAATTCAAATAATATTGGATCCGAGCACGATTCTGTATTGTAATAGTTGATGAGACATTAGCATATAAATCGTACTGGTCATTTTTTAGCTCCGTGTAAATCGTTAGTTCACCCAAGGGAATTGAACTGTTAGGTGAAAACACTATTTGATAATTTCGACCATGAATCACTTTTTCTGTAAGAATCATTGGTTGTGAGCCAAGTAAATAGTATATTGAGAGCAATAATCCATTTGGATTATCTCCAAGAATTGTGGTATTGATAACGACTGATTCTTCGGTCCGTTGAAGTTTTGTGGTATTAATGGTCTGGTAAAGCCAAAATCCCGAGCTCAAGACCGTTACATTGACAGGGTTTGATGTACAGGGAGATGTTTGGCTTTGAGAGCTACCAGTATAGCTCGCATAAAACTGTGATTTTCCGACGACAGAAAACACAGGAATATTATAATCAAACTCAAGCGTCAAAATTGCAGGATCAGTCCCTGGATAATAGTTTTCTAATGGACCATAGGTATAAATTACTGGAGCTCCAGTTAAATTAACATTAATTACAGTGATATACCCTCCTTGGAACCACCACCTATAATGAATAAATAAATTAAGAGTAAAATGGAGTGAAGCATTCCTATAAACGGTCGTTGAGTTCACAACTAGTTGTAAAGATGTTGAACGAGTGCTGCCAGGACTAATCTCTTCAAATCGAACTTTACACGATCCATCAGAGGAAAGATATCCCAAAAAACCAAGATATTCAGCGAGGAATAAATGCTCTCCAGATTGAATTGGCGATGGTACAATCCAGTCAACTTCCGCTGTACCATTGGTAATCATTGTCTCAATAAATTCCCCGGTAAAAATATCTGTTAATCGTATTTGTCCAAAAGGTACAGAGTCAAAACCTGCGTACGTCCAAATAGAAAAGCGAATCACATCACCTGAACCCACAACCCCTTTATCAGCTAGAACTGTTGTCGAAGTCTCTTGATCAGTAGCACTAACCTGGTTAACTCCTATATTTACTAAGACAAACAATCCGAGTACGAAAATTAGAATCAAAGTATTTTGTATTTTTCTCTTTTTTTTCCACAAACTAGAGACCCTCAGTAATGAGGGGCTTCTTCATCTTTTATATTCGAAATTACTATTTATAAGTGGTTTATAAAAAAACGATTCTTTCTGATTTCAGATATTTAAGTTTCAGTTATCTTTCCATTTTGAATAGTACAAAATACAACAAATGGAAGTATTATAAATGGCAAAAGCTGAAACAAAGAAAGAAAAAAGCGTTGTGGAGGACCCAATTCCTGAAAAAGGAAAGAAAAACAAAGGAAAAGACAAAAAAGAGACAAACTTCCTTGATACAATCTCTGGGATTGGTCCCACAACACGAAAACGACTAGAAGAAGCTGGTTTTGGTAGTAAAGAGACCATAGCACTAGCTACCCGCGCTCAGCTAACTGAAATATCCGGAATTGCTGAAAAAACAGCTAGGTTACTTATACGAGAGGCTCGTTCGCAATTTGATCTTGGATTAAAACCAGGATCCCATTACGCAAAGTTAGGTGAAACACGTCAATATCTAACTACCAGTTCTCAGGCATTCGACGAACTTTTAGGTGGTGGATTTGAAACTGGATCGATTACAGAAATTGCAGGTGAAAATGGTTGTGGGAAAACCCAAATTTCTCATCAACTGGCGGTAAATTGTGTGAAAAATGGAAGAGATGTAATATGGATTGATACTGAAGGCACTTTTCGATTCACCAGAATAACTCAAATAGCCAAGGCCTTAGATCAAGATCCCGATACAGTACTATCACGGATTACTGTAGGTAGAGCGTTCAATAGTGAGCATCAAATGGCGTTAACCGAAGAAGCTTTGACTATGGTACCTAATGTAGGATTAATAATCGTGGATTCATTAATGGCACATTTTCGATCGGAATTTGCTGGTCGAAGCTCACTGGCAGAGCGCCAACAACTAATTGGGAAATATCTATCATTCATCGCAAAGCAATCTGAGATTATGAATTGCGTTGCAGTAGTTACTAATCAGGTATCAGCCAAACCTGATGCAATGTTCTTCGGTGATCCCAATAAACCTATTGGAGGAAATGTAGTCGGACATACGGTTACTACACGAATTTTTTTGAGAAAAGGAAAAGATATAAAGCGTACAGCAACACTTACCAAGAATCCAGAGTTACCTGACGGAAAAATTGAATTTTCTATTGATACAGATGGGGTTCGTGATTATTCAGGGAAATAGTCTTTCTTTTCTTTTTGCATGGAGCTGAGTTGGAATGCTTTCGACACAACTTTCGACAAGAATTCTGGAGGATAATTCAACCCTTCTTCAAATTGAACATCTTTCCTCTGACGTCGATAAATTGTATGCTTCTTCTGGAACACTTGTCTCATATTTTGCGATTCAACCAGTCCATGATTTAGAAAATTCTTCTCAGAATTTATTTCGAGTCACAAGCCAACCTGGAGTTCAGGTCATACGACAAGTATTTTCTGCTCTCCCACGGAAATTAAAGAAGTTTTCACGACAGGAGATTTCTTACACAGGTCTTTCACTCATTGTCCGTGTCTACTATCACTTTCATATTCGTTCCGAGACAACAATTCCTATATTGCTTTGTCGGGGAAGGAAAGAATTTTTAAAACGAAGATCAATGACCTATACCATTCTCCAGGCAACAGGATTTGAAGTCTCGCTCGTTAAAGGGAAACAGGTAGAACTAATTCACTTTCGTGGAGGGAAAGTAAAAGAAGGTATTTCGATTTTCCCTTCTCAAACTGGATCCAATTCTCGATTAATTGACAAATTCTTTAATCTCGAACGAGTCCCATCTCGATTTATTCAAGATTTTGCTGTCCCCGACTTACCGGTCAAACATAGGGTAGGCCATCGAATTGATAATGCTTCAATACCAGTTGGTTTTCCTAATCTATCAACTGGATCTGTGCTAGTATGTGGATCAGATAAGAATGAACTAATTACTCTCTTTCAGAATTTGATTCTCTCTTTTAGTCATAAGAGAAATCATCATGGAATATTTATCATTGATACTCACAATGAATTTAATGGCTTAATTCGCCATTTTCAAACAATAGCAGCTAATAAAAAAGGAATGAACTTTCAATCATTCCAATTAGGTACAAATATGTTTGTAAACTTATGTGATGTCACCATTCCCCTTACTCCTAATGGTTTAATGCGAGATTCTGAAGCTATCGCAGCTTGGAAGGCTTTTCTTATTAGTAATATTCTTATAAGCTCTTTAACAACTTCTGATTACCTTACTTCAAGATTTGCCATACCACTTGAAACCCAAATTAAAAACACGGCGAAAGTTCAAACTTCCTTTACTCTTAATGATGTAAAGACAACAATCGGAGGCTTTAATGATTCATCAATCGAAGAAGAGAGTCCTAATGCTGACCCTGCCCCTATAGATTCCGTTTTTGCTGACATCATGGCCATAGAACATTTAGATGGTATTTTAGACCAATTCAAATCCTTTTCTGAAGTTAATTATGCAGCTTTTACTGGTCATCTGAGGAATACGCTGTTTCGTAGTGATTCAGTTACAATATTCCAATTCGGAGCTCAACCTCCAATGATTAAACGCGCCGTCATTGCATTTTTACTTCAATTTTTATCCAATGAAGCAAATGATGGATGCATTGTATTTCCTCATGCCGATGAGATTTTGAGCAGAAAAACAGGTTATGGAAGGGCTGAAACACAGATTCCGACTGTACTGATCGATTCGTGTAATGCAATAGCACGTAACAATATTTTTTTGCTGGGAAGCCAAAGTGTTCAAGCTTTAGCTTTGAAAGTAAATTCATTTGAGGAAATAAAAAATCAAATCTACCTACGTTTAGTGAATACTCAAGATAGAGAAATTGTAATCACTCAACATCAATTGCAAGTAAGGAAATTCACTCAATCTTCAGCAATTGAACGGCAAATTATGGGAATAATGGAGGGTGAAGGATTGTTATTTCGTAGAGATACTTCCCAGAGTACCGCTTATCATTTTAAGATGGATTCTGCAAAAGTTCCATTAGATCTCAATACAGTCAGAGTCCCAGAAACAAAATTACGAGGGGAGAAAACTTTTGGTCTTACTCCTAAGGCATATTTGAGCTTAATGAAACTCCTCAAGATTCTTAGAGCTCAACCAATCCGTAGAGATGCAATCAAAGACACGAGAGAGTTTACCCTTGATGAAGAAATACTCTTGAACAAATTAAGGTCACAAAAATTATACATTGAGGAGTCAGAAGATGGAGCAAAACATTGGGCGATTACAGCTAAAGGGAACGCATATTACGAAGCACAAGAGACAATATTGGGGAATTTACCTGTTATTCGAAATTATGCTGAATTCGATCAAACTCCACAGAAAATCTTAGATTCAGAAATTTTTTTTGATAGATCCTCCTCTGTCCAGAAATGCCACGAAGAAAATGCTAAGATAAAAAAAATGGTCGGTGAGGTATTTCATTATGTATACCAAATGAGTAATGCTATACCGTGGGATCGCTATGCCCAATATACCGACTTAATGGCAATTACTGGGATAGAAGGCCAAGACTTTCGTCAATTGTACACTACAGCTCATGAATTATGCACAGAGTTATTAGTGGTTGTCAAAAATATTGATGCTGCCCTTGAGAGTGAAATGAATAATCAACCTCCCACTTTACCATCTGTTTCCGAAAGATATTCTGGAAAACTCGAACATTTCTTGCCAAATGAGCGATTTCTTACCCTACAATCTTTCACAAAGGCATTAGAGCTAAAAACTTACCCCGAAAATGGAGTCCTTGATATCCATTTTGCTTTTTTCAAACGAGGAAAAACGCTCAAAGAAGAACTGGATTCACACTGAGGAATGCAATCTTTGAAATTAAACCTCCCACCTAACCTGGAACTGTTTCCTCATGAGGAGTTACGTGCTTACCAAGCGCGATTTCTTCGATTTGTTGAAAAAAATCCACGCGCAATAATTCACGCACCTGTTGGATTTGGAAAGACCGTTATGGCTCTTATCAGCACTTTACCCCGTGTGAAAACACAGCAGTACCAATTGTTCATCTTTGTAAGAACTAAAGCTCAAATTTTCCATGTTTTTCTTAATGAAATTAGTAAAATTGCAAATACGGAAAGATATGGTTATTTAACCGCTCTTCCATTAATTTTGAAGTCTGATTTATGTATAAGACATGATATTCCATTTTTCTATCAAGGTATTTGTGTTCAGATACGTTGTCCGCATCTTGAAGAAGCCCGTTCCATCCCCGAAGAAGATTTTCCTGCCATTGTTGAACAGGTCCCCATTACAGCTCATGATGAAGGGGATATCAAAAATGAAACTTTCAAAGATGCGCTACAAGAATTCGGATGTCCATATTATATTGTCAAGCGTTGTATCCCGTATGCAAATATCGTTGTTACTACACATACCTACTTGAGAAGTAAAAAATTGCAGAGTATGCTGTCCACACTCCTCCAGAAAAGCACCTACGCAAATAAAATTTGCATAATTGACGAAGGACATAATTTTTCCGCAGAGCTAGAAGCAGAGCTATCTTTAAACGATATTAATAAGGCGAGGAATGTCATCCCGTTAAAAGTATTTGATAGATTACAGGACTTGATACAGAATCGGCATGGTCGAATTGATCGCCCCCAAAATTTGTCCTCTGATGCGATAGATGCATTTCTCGATCATCAAACAAAAATTTCACCTTGGGAACAGACAAATCTCCAGACAATCTCAAGGTTTCTTAACAGTCGGGGAGATATCTGGGTTTCTGAGTCAGAAAAATTACTACAGCTTAATCCTTATCCTCAAACTACATTTAAATTTGTGAATAATAACTTCCAGAATATAGTTCTTATGTCTGGGACATTTCAACCTGTATCGTCTTACAAAACGCTCTATGGGCTAAATTATCCCGGGATGCATATTCCATCAGATTTTCAATATAGCCTTAATGGTATACTTTATCACAGACAATTCACCACGAAATTCAGAGAAAGAACTCCTCGAACCTTTCAAGCTATGGCTTCAGTTATACAGCGTTTACACCAGAGTAACCCCTTTCACACTATAGTTTTTGCTCCATCACATGACTTGAAACAAAAGATTCTAGTTCATATGACGATCCCTAATGTTTATGTTGAAAATTCGGGAGAAACTCCATATTTTATTGACGAATTACCCCAAAAAACCCATGAGGTTATATTTGGTGTCCTTGGTGGAAAATTATCTGAAGGTATCGAAATACTCGACCCGAAAACAAAACGAAGCTTATTGACTCTAATTATTATTGCAGGTGTACCGTATACCCGCCCAGACGCGACAAACCGATTAATCAAAACTCTGTACGCTAAAAAATGGGGTAGGAGAATGGCCGATCATCTCACTCTTTTACCAGTCACCCGAGTAATGACCCAGGCGATCGGAAGAGGTATTCGATCGGAAACTGATTTTGCTGCGAGTTTAATCTTAGATTATCGTGCTGCTTCTCTCCGCACAATGTTACCAAAATCGAATGTATTTCGCGACCTCAATATTTGTTATCAAGCGTATGATACCTTTTTTGCTAAAATGAATAGATTTTTCCTATCTAATCCCGTTTCCTAAGTTTTTCAAATGGAAAAATCTTGCTTCCTCACTCGTTTGCTTCGTAATTAAGAAAACTTTGGGAATTGGAGAAGCCAAACTATTCAATTTTTCTACAAGTTCTGCATTTACATCATATGCAATAATTATATTAGCTAGATTAGCTATAAGTTCATTAGCAGTATTTGTTATGCATACTCGAGTTTTCTTTCCACTGAAAGCAAAGAGTTTCTTTTCTAGCAGAATTCGTTTTAGAGAAGATATCGGTTGGGTGATATTAATCGTGGATACTCCTTTTTCATTCAGCTTTTCCTGGAGAAACTTTGCATTGTATCGATTATTGGTTACTAGGGAAACAGATGATCCATAGTCCTCCAGTAATTTCAAAACCTGTCGAAATTTCGGATGAACTAACTCACTAAATAAGCGAATATATTCATTGAGTTTATTGATGATCGGATTTCCTAAAAACTGAACTAGAGCTTTTCTACCTATGACATAATCATTATCATTTAGACGGTGACGTAAATCATCAAGATAAGATATGAGAGCAGGAAAACCTTGAGAGATTACCATTCGTTGCATTGTCATTATTCGTTGTAAATTCGCTGTTTTTACTAAGAGTTTTCGGTTCTTTTCATTCAACAAACTAGTATGGATTGCCGCTACCTCTTGAGGAGTGCTTTTCACAGTAACTCCAAACCCTAACTTTTCAAGTTGTATTAATCTATTTTTTTTTAGCTGATTAAGAATATCTAGCACAAAGAAATATTCTTTAGGTAAAGGAAGTGAATAATGTTGGATGTTAGACCGTTCTCTCCTAGCATTTCCATCGATATTGACAAATTCCGTGAGCTCTAGGTTTACACAAGCTTGTCCAAGCTTTATTGTATTTTTCTCTCTCGATAGACCAACTACTTGGTTCGGCTTTAAATTTTTGATAATAAATCGTAAAGTCGATGAGGATACCCCCATTTCCGCATAATCAATCACTATTAGTGAAAAGTGATCTTTTACAAAGAAATCTTCCTTAAAATCATTTTTCACCGTTTTAGGGGTCGAGAGAATTATGCTAAACCGACTATAATCCAGTTTTCGAGCTTGGGGGAGTATAAGGCCATTATGGATCGTTATAATCTGATCTAAGGTATCCTGGATCCCTGCTCTGAAGATATCCTGAATTTGTCTTTTAGTAAGAATGAGTACTCGTGGAATGGATTCATGTGTTTTTTCTCTAGAGATATGTAGACTGATAAGCAAGGACAGAATACGATTAAGCTTCTCTTCGAGCCGATACTGAATTAAGCAATTCTGTCTTTGAATTTTAGCTAGTAATATCTGTTCATCCAGTGAAGGAGTAAACTTAAGCTTATGAGAAATTTTATTACCACTCCTCGTTAGGCTCAAAGTTAGTTCCATCCAGTTCTTAATTGAGTTATAATTCCTTTTTTGATTATTCATTTAAATCTAAATGCTCAACCCAGTTGCGATGAGCGCTACAAGAGATCACTTGCGCTTCTTGTATTACTAAAACGGATGGTATACGCCTGTTCAACAATAATGAACAAATTCCTCCTATTCCCCAGTTAGCAAACTCACATATTTGACAAAGGGGACTATTTACAAAGACTTCATCCAGAAAGGGAAGACCTTTCGGTTGGAGTATTGGTTGACTTGTCACTTGCGACTCACCTGAATATTCTGTTCTGAATGTTTACATCTAGTAATGGTGAATGTGACTTAAATATCCAAAATTTGATCTCCTCAATTTTTAAGTATAAAAATGAAAATCTCAATCATTATTGAGAAAGATGTTAACAGAAAATCAGCTAGTCAACCAGTTAGAACTATTCCTAAGAAATCAACTACAATTTCAGACGTATTCTGAGCTACAAATAGGGAGTAATGACCATTTTCAATTATCTGAATTTCTTGAGGGGGGTCAGAAGCAAATACGGATTGATTTAGCAGGTATTTGTCAACTAGATAGTTCTATTCACTTCTTCGAGGCCGAGACTCAGATTCATGTCAATCATCCATCAATTTATAGCCAATTTTGTGATTATTGTTACTTATTATGTCCTGATGAACAATTTGAGTTGCTAAACAACGATACTTTGGAAGAACAACTCCTTTGGGCAAGAGAAATCGGGATTGGAATCATTTCAATATCAACTGAAGGAAAAATAAGAAATCGGGTCCCTTCAATTCAACAGAATTTAAATTCGGAAGTCAGAAAAGAGATTCTAAATTCCATGAATCAACGATATAAAATTCCTTTCTCAACTACTCCTTTATGGAATCGCCCTCGGCAGTTAATAAGCTGAACTGGAGAGAGAGATCATTCCTTGTAATAAAAAGTTATTGGTCTGTTCCAAAATCAAGATTTTACACAATTTACAATTCAATTAGATCTAAAGTTCTCACTGTGGAGATTATTTATACTTCCTTCAAAGAAAGATTTCCTGTTTAAAATGTCATCAAGGGATAAGGGCTAAATTTCTTGTTTAGAGGACTCTTTTGGCCTAAAATCTTCATCCACTTCAGGATCTGAATTACTACTTCGTCGCTCTTTTTCATCATATAGTTGTTCAGCGAGTTTCGCTAATAGAGGTCTTTCCTTTTCATCCAATGTTTCTTCTACAAGTTCATAAGTGCCCTCCTCATCCTTCCCAAGAACATGGAATCTTCCTGTTGAGTCTGCTTCCACTGAAGTCATTATCTCAGGTTTCATGTCAGTTTCAGGTTTTTCGGAACCAAGAAAATCATCATCCTTCATATCTTGGAAAGCGAATAAATTATTGCTAATTTCCTTAATTTTGTCCGCAGTTAATATTTTAGGCCGATTCTGCATAGAAGATTTAAATTTTTCATCTAGCGACTTGGTAAGAGATTTTGGATCTAATTTGGGTGTCGAAGTATTCCCAAAAAGATCAGACATTATTTTCTCCTCATTTTCAGTTTGTAATTCTGGAATTTCCAAGTTAGCTGTTGAGATTTTAGGAATACTAGGATTAATTTTATCTACTTTCTCAGAAAGCGAAGAAGATCTTCGCTCTCCGTTATTAAAATCTGTGGGTTTCATTGAATCAGAAGGATCATCAGTCTCATGGCTATATATATTCTGATCACCAAATATATCTGGTTTATAGATAGCACTAAGCACTAATCCAGGAATTATCTTTTGTACAGCCCCTTGAAAATCAATGCATTGCTCCTTAATATCATAGAAGAATTTTTTCTGTTCTTTTTCGGAATTACTTATGGAGGGATAATTAAATTCCGGAAATTCAATGTTCAAGGAGAAAATTGTCTTAAGAGAATCTTCTATTACTCGAAAATCAAACTCTTGAAGGTTCTTAAGAACTGATAGCCGATAATCTTCAGGTTTTGCCTCAATTTTATAATCAATTAAGATAATCGTTATATTATCAAGTATAGAATATAATATGACAGCTTCTGGAAGGATATCAGAATAATAAACCTCGTGACTTGAAGAAATATTCTGAACCTTCTCGAGTTGGAGTCTTCTATCGGCATTATCAAGTATCAAACCAATGAAGTACCCTACCCCTCCAAAAAGAAAAATAAACAGTGAAGTAGAATCAATAACAGTGTACAGGAAGTACCCAAATAAAAATCCGATAATAGTAGTTAAAACGCTTCTATTTATCATTTTAGAATCCATTTTTTTGTTTTAAAAGACATTCCACTTTTTTAAACTGGGCTTCTCAGTAGTGAATCCTTGACTTACCTTAAATATCTGAAAATGGGAGAATTGAGAATAGTGGTGAAATGATGGAATTATGAAATAAAAATCCTACATTCATTATAATCCATTCCAAGGGGAATTGTTACATCTTGTTGTATGATATAATCAAGAATTTTTCGGGCACCATCTTTGTCTAATAATGTGTTATTTTTACTGCAGCGAGGTAAAAAGCAACATTTGGGACAACCATCTGGACATTTACATTCAAGAATTACACGCGCTCGGGTAAAGAGTTCAGATAAATGGCCCATTAACATCTCACATATTCCATAACCTGTTGCTTGATCAAATATAAGTATATATCCTTGCGGTAATAAAGTTAATCCCCCAATTTCATGAATCTGTCCGCCAATAAAAGGCAGACTTGCATGTAGCAGGATATGTACGATGGTATGTAAGGAATTACTAAATCTATTCTGATCTAATTGCACATCTAGGGAAGACAATGGAATTTGGAATAACAACCCTCTTGATTGCGATGGATAATGTAATGGATCTCGTAATTTCTTTGTTTCGGTTCCAGCTGACGTTTGTAGTGTATATCCAATAACCGACTGAAGAATTTTTGTTGTAACTAATCCCACTTCTATTCCATAAATTGAAGTTAATGGCTTCTGAACCTCTAAAATCTGAGGTTTCATTTTTGTTAAAGGAAAAGTTTGTCCCCAGACATTTTTTGGCTTTATCAGCTCGGCCCATCCACGAAAGCCGTTAAAACTGTAATTAAAAACTCGATACCTCGTGCCGCCTGCTAAATAATAAGCACCTGGATATAGTTCAAACATCGCGATCGGCATTGCCCGTTTTCCAATGTGTCTACCTCCACGAATTTTGATTTGTATTTCGTGATTAGTTCCTCTGATTGAATATTTCCGTACTTTTTTGATCCCTTGCTCTGTTGGGACGAAAATATCATTGTTAAATCTTTGAAGGAAGCTTTTATTCTCTAATTCTTCTACTGCTGGTACATTTTCAGGGAATTCATTAATCCCTAACGGATGATCAAGAGCTGCAGCCAATAGTTGATGATCAACGACATTTGGATTTGTTGGGTCAAAAAAAACATCTTCTACTTCTTGAAAATACCGTTCAGGATTGTTGTAATAATAATGACTTATAGGATCATCTGCATTAAGGTGGATGATCGCTATAGCATCCTGTCCTTTTCTTCCTGCCCGACCGATCCGTTGAATAGCTCGATTTACGGATATTGGAGGTGTTACTACTATTTCTAGCTCACCAATATCAATTCCCAACTCCAATGTCGGAGTGGCGATTAAAAGATCGATTTCTCCTTCTCTAAATTGTGTTTCAACTTTCTCTCGTATCTTCTTTGTTAAACCAGCTCTATGGATTCCTACCCGATTAGAAGATCCCCGTAATCTTTGAAATAAATATTCTGCACTTCTGTGTGAATCTTGAAATGCTAAAATTTTACCATATTGTTTAATTGAATTCAATAAACTGGCCATTCCATCAAAAGTAGACATACCATCAAATGGAGCTACCATCAAGAAATGTAATCGTCCTCTTCGTCCATTTTTACACTCAATCACGGTGATTGGTCGATTTAATAGGCGACTTGTGAAAGTCTGGGGATTAGCTACCGTAGCAGAAGCTGTGATAAATTGTACTTGTTGATCCAATATTCGTTCTAATCGACGAAGGACGAAGTGCATATTGCTTCCAAAAGTACCTGAATAAGTGTGAACCTCGTCTAAAATGATTATTTTCAAATTACTGATTAAATTCTGAAAAAATCCTGAATTCTTTCCAATTCCAAGATGATAGTGGAGAATATCAGGATTAGTGATCAAGATTTCTGGTGGATCAGAAAAAATCTTCTTACGACGATAATGAGATGTATCTCCATCAAATACCTCTACCTGAAGATTTAGGAGAGAGGCAACTTCAGTAATCTTCCTCAATTGATCTTTGGCTAAGGCCTTCTGAGGATAAATTATAAGAAGTTGAACGCCATATCCAGCAAAGTCTTTGATCTTTAATAGAGCTGGGAGAAGAAAGGCCTCTGTTTTCCCATTACCAGTTGGTGCAACAATGCACACATCTTGGTTCGATAAAATTTTATGAAAGGCTTCTTCTTGAAACTTGTAAAGCCGTTTTATATTTCTATCAGTTAGATATTTTATGATTTGGCCATTATTAAGAAAGTGTAGATCGTCTCCAAATTCTCCACTCTGTTTATCAAAGATTCTATAATCAATTATTTGATGTTGAGCAAAATGAACGATTTTCTTTATAATCGTAGGGATAGATGCATTTTTTAATTTGAAGCGCCTTGTAAATTCATCTAAAGTTAATACACTCTTCGGTGCACGAACTTCTATCTGTTTGGCTTTTTGAAGACCTAGTGGTTGGTCAGTAGGCAATGTTTTAAGCTTGCCTGCACTCGCTAAGCGGTTCTTAACCGATGAACTTATTGAAACACTTCCTCCCTTTAATAAGTAGTACTTCTGTAAACAAAACTCTGCCTTGCTATTATCTTTTAATTTAAAATAAAGAGAAGAGAGGGCCTTCCATGTCTCACGATGTCGGCTCTCTTCCTGTAATATCATTCCAAAGACAAGTTTCGCTTCGTCATAGAGTTTAAATTTAACGAAACGGTCAGCTATGTTGTTAAGTAACGCAATAGTTGGTTTAGGTGATGAAGAGCTAATAATTTTCTTGAATACATTAAGCAAATCATCGAGATCACGTGTTAAGCTGTAATCTTCCAGAGCTGATTCATATCGTTTCCAGAGGATTTTTTCATCTTTTTGAGCTACTGTCATTCTTGCTCATGGATGAATAAGGTCTTCACCTTATGAATGTGAAATGATCTTTTTCTTAATATATTACATCTCTTAAAAGGAGTTTATAAGGAATGATCCGAATAAACGATCCTTAGCCCGATTTTGAATATTTAAAGCATTCTCGGTATTGGTATCAGAGGTTACTGAAAATGGTTTTATCAACTAGTAAACTGTCGGGGGAAAGACAATCAGAAATGTTTCAAAATCCGCAATCGCTGGTTCACGCCACCAATGATGAATTGTTCAGTCTTGAAACAGATTTTGTACAACAAATTCAATTAGCTGGTGCTCAAAAACGCTTTAACTGGTTTTATCCACGTATTAAAGCTCTGAAGAAGCTCGCAGACGAACAAAAAATAACTGAAATCAAAACTCTGAATGATTTAGCTCCAATTCTGTTCCAACATACAGTCTACAAGAGTTATCCCTTAGCTTTCATTGAAAAAAAGAAATTTGATAAGCTCACAGCTTGGTTAGATAAATTAACAAGTCATGATTTATCAGCAATAAAGATAAACAACTGTAACTCAATAGATTCCTGGTTAGAAGCAATTGAAAACCAATCAGAGCTACAGATTGTCCATTCAACGGGAACAACAGGAAAACTTAGTTTTCTACCCCGTAGTGAGAGTGAAATGGAAAGTTTCAAAAACGCGTTTTATTTATTCATTGAAGTTCTTACGGGGGTTAATCCTCACAAAACGAAAATGCCCGTATTTTTCCCTAGTTTTGCCGATGGTAGGCAATTAGCTCAGAGAATATTGAGTCGGTTTGGCCCCATGTTGGCTGGTTCTGAAGATGAATATCATACCGCAATTCCTGGATATTTATCTGCAGACTTCATGTCTCTCGCAGGTAGATTGCAATCTGCAAAAGCAAAAGGAGAATTAGGTAAACTCCAAATGCTTAAAGCTCTAAGCTACAATAAAGGAGAATTGATTAGATTAAAAAGAAATCGTCCTAAATATATGGCTGCTTTCTTTGATAATATGGTGAAGAACTATCAAGGGCGTCAAGTATTTATGTTGGGTACCCTCACATCAATGATTGATGCCGCATTAGAAGGAGAGAAACAAGGGTTGAGTAATGTATTTGCCTCCAATTCCGCTATTATCACTGGCGGTGGATTAAAAGGGCAAGAGGTTCCAGATGATTGGTATGAAAGGATATGTACTTTTTATGGAGTTAAGAATATCCGTGACGGCTATGGGATGACAGAAACAACTGGTTATTGTCCTTCTTGTGATCAAAATCATTACCATATTTATCCCCACTTTATTCCATTCATTTTTGATACTGATGGACAAGTGTTACCACGAACAGGTGTACAGAGGGGGCGCTTTGGATTCTACGACCTATTAACAGAAAGTTATTGGGGTGGTTTTCAGACAGGTGATGAGGTTACACTCCACTGGGATGATGATCAATGTTCCTGTGGTCGAACTGGTCCCTGGTTAGAAAAGAAAATACAACGTATTAGTGAAAAGAATAATGGTGACGATAAAATTAGCTGTGCTGGTAGTCAAGAGGCATATGACTCGTTTATCGATTACCTTCTCGATACAGAGGAAGAGTAACATCTTCCCTTTTTTTTGGAGGACATTCTAATGCAATCATCACTTGTCAAGACGATGGATACAGAGACTTTTGAGATCCCCATCTTACTTCGGGGAAAGCTGATAAAGGATTATTCGGAGACTTTTGGTGGAAGAAACGGGGCTAAATTTCTTACTCCGAGCGCAAAGAAATATGTAAACCAAATTTCCCTCTCTGATCCATTAAAAATGAAAGATCTCTATGATCTATCTATTGAAGAGATAATAACTTTTCTCCATGATTTGGGTCAACGTTTGATTTTAAAAGAAAATGAGTATCTACAAGCAGCCTATAAGCTTGCATGTCAAGCCTCAGGTTTAACACCTGAAGTACTTCATACTACGTATCAAACATTACCTATGCTATTTCATCCATCCAATATTCGTGAGATGCTTGATAAAAGGATAGGTATTGAATATCTTGAAAGCTGGGTACCTATAAAGATGGAGGATGGTAGAACGATTGCTATTCGAGCATTTGGCTCCCGTACAGTTCATATTATTGCTGGTAATGTACCAACGGTTTCTGCTGCCTCTCTCATTCGAAGTTGTGGCACACGATGTGACGCGATTTTCAAGCTACCTTCCAATGATCCTCTAACTGCTACCGCTTTGATTCAGACAATGATGGAAATGGAACCCCAACACCCCATAACAAAGCATTGCAGTGTCCTTTATTGGCGAGGGGGGGATACTCACTTTGAAGAAAAATTCTATCGTCCCGAGAATATTGAAAAAATTATTGCCTGGGGCGGTTTTAATTCAATTAAATATATTAGCCGATATCTTCAACCTGGACTTGATCTAATTACCTTTGACCCTAAAATTTCGATCTCAATAATCGGTCGTGATGCTTTTCAGGATGACCAGACCCTTCATACTGTTGCTCAAAGAGCTGCTATAGATGTGGGAGCATTCAATCAAGAAGCCTGTTTAAATTCACGCATTATGTATGTGCAATCAGGGACAACTGAGGATGGAATTGAACGTCTGAATACCTTCGGAAAAATACTCTATTCGGCCCTTGTTAACCTTCCTTCACATGTTTCTACACCTCCTAAGATTTTTAATGAAAACCTGAAAGATGATATAGAGGGAATCCGTCTTAATGATGACTTTTATCACGTCTATGGAGGGAAGTCTAATGAAGGTGCAGTAATTGTTTCTCAATTCGATGAACCAGTCGATTTTTCTCATCGATTGTGTAGTCGTGTAGTAAATCTTGTTCCTGTAGACACAATTGACACAGCATTGCAATCAGTCAATTCCTATACCCAAACTGTTGGTATTTTCCCTGAATCTCTCAAATTACAAATTCGAGATAGTTTACCATTTTATGGGGTGCAGAGAGTAGTATCCCTAGGTTTTGCAGCTAATGCTAGTATGGCAACCCCCCAAGATGCTATTGAACCATTACGTCGAATGTGTAAATGGATTACCGATGAAAAATCTGTTCTTTAACGGGAATGAACAGTTTTATGGGTCCTTGCCAACATCAAGTCATAGATCAAGGCACAAAAGAATGTTTATTCTTATGTGTAGTGTTTAAAGAGTTTTTACGATCCTGTCCACCCAAGTGTCCATATTACAAGGTCGGATCACCTCTTTCCTTTGATTATCTATACCAAGCTAATTACGACTTTGAATGTACCTATTTTCAGAACTTGGTACAGTGTGCATCTAATGACAAACAATCATTCATCTGTGAATTAACGGGACATCCCCCTAATTGTCCTAACTGTTCACTAAAACTATCTTCAAATTCAAGTACAAATTCTAGTCGAAGTTCCTAATTACCTCCTACAAGTAAAATTGCAACAAAAGATGAATTTTTAGGAGGTAAATAAAAAAAGAATTCTAATTGATCTATTTAGAACAAACACATAGGTTCAAGAGAATGTCACAAAAAAAGGAACTTGCGAAACTTTTAGAAGAACTGGAGGCAACTAGTTCATTCATACGAGCCGAAGCGGTTAGAAAAATAGGTAGAATGGAAATCCCGTTAACCGATATTCCGATGGATCTTCACTCTAGACTAGTTAAAGCGCTTTCCGACCCAGCACCTGAAGTACGTGCCGAAGTAGTGATGACTTTAGTCTTTCTTGAAGGAGAAATAATTGTTCCCCTCTTGGAACCTCTGTTATCAGACTCTGTGGATGTGGTTCGAAGTAATACAATCTCAGCCCTAAGTTTCTCTGAAGCACCACTTAATGAAATACTCTCCGAAAAACTCATTGAGTGCATGAGTGAAAAGAGCATCCAGATTCGGGATCGGTGTGCAAGAGCCTTAGGACGCTTAAAAGTACAAGGGGCTGAAAAAATCTTATTGGAAACGCTTCAAAAAGACTCTTCTTTTGTAGTCCGTACTGGAGCAGTAGTAGGTTTGGGAATGCTCGATTTTATTAATTCTAAGGTGATTGATCAACTCAATATTCATCTAGACCATGAAACATCTGACTTAGTAAGACAAACAATAGTAGAAGTAGTATCAATACATTCTACAAAGGAAAATGACCCACTAGTTGACCTATAATATTTGGGTGTTTATTAACTTAGGAGGGATTCTTCGAGTGGAAACACTCTTCCAGGCTCTTGAGGGATATCTCCCCCAAAGGCCAACCCGCCCCTCTTGAAATTATCATTAATGGACAATATTGAACATTAATTTCCCGTGGAATCGGTTACCCACTTTTCTGGTGAGAACCAACCGTGACTTCGTTTTTCTTCTATGAGTTCGTCTCGTATATCAGTGAAATAATATGTTGTGCCACCCATAATCTTAATTATGCTCTTTACTCCTGGTAATTCAGTTAAATGTGCTTGTATTTTTTCTACTTCGGTATAAGACGAACAGTAAAAACTTAAGAATAAGACTGGTTTATCAGCAGAGCGAAATGAACTGATGGGCCAAAAATGTGGTAAGGTACTAATTTCTTGCATTATTTCCTGCTGAATTAAATGATTTAAAATAGTAAATTCACATTGAAACATTGTTAATGTTTCTTTTGGAGATTTTACAGGGTTTATTTGAATTGTTTCGTGGATGAGATTAAAATGTCGGAGATAATCCATCCGTTCATTTATGACTTCCACATCAATTTCAATCCGCTTTGAGAGTTCTTGAAGGGAAAGTCGTCCTTGTTCTCTTAGATGAGCTAAAATTAACCAATCCTCTTTTTCCAGAGAGACTAAATCTTGAGTAGGAGGAGAAATATCGGAATTCACGAGAGGAACGACGGGATATAGGTGTAATTCCTCAAATGCTTTATGAAATTGCTGGAAATGTTCTGCTAATTCTAAAAAATCTTCCTTATTACTATATCTGGCACAAGCAAAACCTTCGTGAGCTGTTCCAATGGAAATATATTCAATAGCTGAATGAATTCCAAGTAATGTCAATCGATTGAGCTCTAAGGGAGTGAGGGATCGAAAAATGATAATTGCATTGTGCAAATGCAAAAGATAGGGATTAAGTACCACTGTGAATTTGAGGATTGTATGATCATTAACGAGTCGCTGGATCCGCGTTCCTACATCATTCACTGGTAAGTTAAGATCTGAAGCTAGCTGAGAAAATGAAATACGGCAAGATTTTGCTAAACTGAAGAGAATACTCTTATCGAAAACATCCATGAATTAAACTTACCCCGAATTCTTTCTAACACCGTTTCTTTCGTTTTCAGTATAATATTTCAGTCTTCCCCCTAAAAAGAATCGGGATCTTTCGAACATTTTTTTGAATATTATGTATTAAAAATTATATCTCCCTCTGAGATAACTTCATTTTTCTTCATTAATGCCTCAATATGCTTTTTGACATGAACAGACTCAAAATATTCCCAGACATATGGAGGATCACTTTGTTTTCCCTGGTAGATAATTGATTGATCAACAATTTGTTTGAGAGTTACTCCTGTCCTTTTTTGGGTAATGTAAGTTTTAATTTGTTGTTCGCGTGCATCAAATGAGTTGAGAAAATTGTTAAGTAAATGAATCCCCTCTTCTTTAGATACATCATGTGTATGACTTGATACAATTCTGGAAATTTCATTTCGGGAAACAAAATCGATAACGTACTCCACCGACTTTTTGAAAGTATCTAGTTCGGAATTCCACCAACCATACCAAGGGCCAAACTTTCCAGAGAGGTCAATATCTCCGATAAATAAAATTTGATTTTCAGTCTCATAAACTCCACTATGGCCTGGTGAATGCCCAGGGAGGTGAAGTATTTGAAGTTGGGTTACACCAAGGTCAATGTTTTCATTACTTCCAAAAGAAATTACATTATCTAACCTCAGGTCACTCCAATCATTAATTCCCTCTCTTTTAAGCAAATTCTTAAACCTTAGTTTCCAAATATTACATTGTTGGGAAGAAATAGTTTGATCTTTAAATCAAAATTGAATAAAATTATCG
>DXJL01000021.1 GCA_019057635.1 Candidatus Heimdallarchaeota archaeon | reverse complement strand
TACTAGAATGGGAAAATATTTTATTAGGAGCTGGATTTCTATTTTCAGGTCTTGGAATAGTGTTGTCCCGTTATATTTCTCGAACGAAGGCTTTTAACTTAACATCAATTGTCCTCTGGGGGACACCTGTTTTTATGTTTGTTGTAGCTATGGGCGATGGATGGATCACTGATATGAGTGGTTCTTCCATGGGTATACTTATCATTGCTATAATAGAAGTTGTTATAGGTTCAGTATTACTTGTTGGAATGAATCTTCCGTATATTATGCGCCTCCTGAGAAATACGCTCATCAAAATACAGGGTGTAAAAGGTGTTGCCCAAGTTGCGCCTGCGTTAATCTCTTCTCATAAAACACGCTCAACTCTCACTTTTGCAATCTTTGCAGTGGTTTTAACCCTTAATGTCACGGTTGCTAGTCTTGTTGCTACAAATATTGATAGTACGGTTGGGCAATCAGAAGAAGACTCTCGTGGTGTAGATTTATATGTCCAATTAAGTGATCCAGAACATGATCTACCTGATACTAATTATACAGAGGAATTGTATAAACTTGATTCGAGTATAACTGACGTTATCGGAATGAAGACTTTTACCCCTGGTAGTACAGATTATACGCGTTATGTGGCAACAAAAAATCCTTTCTCACCTGATTTTAATCCTCAAGCGAATCTGTTACCCTTAAGCTTTGGAGAACTTCGTTCAGATCAAATTCGTGGTGAAGCACAAAACGCAACAGATGAGAACTGGCGATTTGATTTCTATATGTTTAATTTACCTGATGATGTCAGACCAGACACTATAGATCTGGGTGCGAGCGATGAGGAATTACTTGATCAATCCAAACGTACGTGGGATAAATTTTTCGATCCTGATTATAAGATGACTGCTTATAATGTCACATTTGATTTAGAAAATTTTGATATCAGTAGTATGGGTGGTTTCCTTGGAGCAAGTTTAGATGATGTGGACCCAATACTTGATATTAATGGAACAGTTGTTCAATATCCTATCGTATTCACAGATTCATTCTTATTGCCTCTTGGAATGCCGATTTGGATTCCTTTTAACACATCCCAATTTGGTTTCCCAGTTTATCAACCATTTACGATTGGAGGTAGCTTTGATTCTGAGCGTGCTGGAGGATGGCCTCTTGCACGAAATATGCAAACAGAAGGATTCTCTAGTGGAAGTTTCTCAAGTACAATGGGTTCTGTTTATTTTCCAGAACGTTTTTCAAACTATACTGATTTCTTTGGTATGGTAGACGAACTCTCACCTGATAAAAGGGCACCTGATCAATTTGATACCTTTTTAATAAAAACTAGTTATCCATTTGACCATCCAGAAATAGAAACTGTCGCTCAATTGATAGAGGACTTTACAAATACCAGAAAATCTGGATACCGCGCAATAATTGACGATGAATTCATGGTAGCAACTGCCACTTCTCTTTATTCAAAGCTTGAAGCTTCCTTGGAAATGATGGAACAAATGACTAGTTTCTTACAAATATACGTCAACTTCGGATTAATCATAGGAGCTGTAGGAATGGCTGTTATTTCTGTTAGAAATGTTGCTGAAAGAAAAAGAGAGATCGGTATGATGCGAGCAATTGGATTTCCTAGATATCAAGTCATGACAGCTGCTCTTCTAGAACTTATGGTCCTTGGGTTTATTGGATTGTTCATAGGTGTAGTAAATGGTCTATTCGTTAATGTTGGATTTGCCAATATGCTGGATGTTCCTGTGGTTATCCCCTGGGGAACAATTGGAGCATATCTATCATTCATTACTCTTATCGGATTATTAGCAGGAGCAATACCAGGATGGGTAGCAAGTAGAATCCCAGCAGCAGAAGCACTGAGGTACGTAGGTTAAAGGGTGAAACAAACATGTCACAAAACGAAGCAATAAAAATGGAAACTCCCCAAATGTCTCAACCACATGAGTCCGAGACTATTTTAGAGATTAAAGATCTTCATAAACGATATAACGAAGGTAAATCAAACGAAGTCCATGCACTAAGGGGCGTCGATCTCGAGGTTAAAAAAGGCGCAATGATGGCAATTATGGGTCCTTCAGGATGTGGTAAAACTACATTACTCAATATGATTGGACATTTAGATCATAATTCAGGAGGAGAAATCCATATTTCCAGTATAGATACAAATAAATTGTCAGATGGGAAAATGACTGCATTTCGCCGGGATAATATTGGATTCATCTTCCAACTCTTCAACCTCTTTCCTTTTCTAAGTGCCGTAGAAAACGTGGAAACTCCATTACTACTGAAAGGTTATAATTCTGGTGTCGCACGAGAACAGGCCAAAATGTTACTAAGAGATCTTGGAATGGGTGATCGTTTGTACCACAATCCCTTAGAACTCTCAGGGGGACAACAACAACGAGTTGCTGTTGCAAGAGCGTTGATTACCGATCCAGCAATTATCTTAGGAGATGAACCAACTGGAGACTTGGACAGTACTACAAGTGCCGAAGTAATGACACTTTTTAGACGAATTAATAAGCTAAATAGACAAACATTCGTACTAGTAACCCATAATCGATGGATTGCAGAAAAATGCGATTATATCGTACACATGATTGATGGAAAGATTTCCAGTATGGAAATGGGACCATTTGAGGAGGAAAAATGATGAAAATATATACAGCCGCCCTAATTGATAAACCCCAGAGAACGCTTAATACAGATTTACGCAAAAACATGACTTCTGATCTGAAAAAAATCTTGCGTGTAAAACGAAGCGCCATCGCTAGCCAAGAATTAAATTCATTCATTTTTATTTCAGGGGAAAGCGTTAATGGTAGTATGCATCCTGAATTGGTTGACAAAGTCGAAAAAGGTGTATTATACAAACGATTTGAAAAATACAATAAGGCCAATGAATCAAAATTCAGAGCTTTATTGAAAAATAATCAGGAACTCCGTGAAACATCACAAATTATTAAGAATTTCATTAAAGAAATTGATGGTAGCCTGCCTAAAAAGCTAGATAATCAATTAAAAAAGGTAAACACAGATCTACCAAGGATTTTCTGTGAGTTAAGTATTAAAAGCTTTATCACCTTATGGGATATTGAAGAAGCGAACGAATATAGATTTTATTTATCTGGATTTGATTTTCCTCTCTTTTGCGGGTCAACCGCTGATGTTAATATCAATATAGCGGGAATTGTTGACCAAT
>DXJL01000183.1 GCA_019057635.1 Candidatus Heimdallarchaeota archaeon | reverse complement strand
GTTTTTGAAAAATTAGCTATTTTCTGCCACTTTTGTTCACTTACATATTGGAAATAATACGCCAGGTTGAATAGAATAGTGCTAATTATATAATTAACCTGGATAGTCCACGGTGACAAATATCGCGGAATTCTATCCGGAATACCATACCTACGGCAGAATTCATGAACAATTTTGGCTCCATTACGGGAAAATTTTGAATTTCTTCTTGGAATGCCATATTTGTTATTATTTGAATATAGATGTTCATAATGGGGGGAAAAATCTGGATAATTATCTCGGATCGTGGTAAGCATTTCATCTTTATTCCTTCCTGGTTTTAAGGTTAGACCTGCTGGAAGGATAAAATTTGCCCCAGTATCTTTCCCCTTTTTTACAATACTTCTTAAATTCTCCTCTGTATCCCCAATTCCAGGAAGAATAGGCATAAGCATAATTCCTCCAGGAATATCTTTCTTTCTAATCAATTCAAGAGTATCAAAACGTTTCTCAGTAGAGGAAGAGTTTGGTTCGAAAACTTTTCGGACTTCATCATCAAACTGAGTAATTGAAAACGATACATTTGCATAAGATTGAGTACTAATTTTTTGAATAATTTTAAGGTCGCGAGCAACCATTTCACTTTTAGTCAGAATTGAAATAGGAATCATGAATTTATACGCTACTTGGAGAAGTTTTCGAGTAATTCTATATTTTTCTTCTGCTTGTTGATATACATCACAGACCCCTCCGCCGATGGCAAATAAGGAAAGTTGTTTTTTAGGGAGTATAATTTGAGTTGATGATTCTTGGATAAATTTATCCAATGACGGTCTTTCTTTAGGGATATAACCAAGAGCTAGTAGCTCTTTTTCAAATTTTCTGTGAGAGTCTGTCTTCACTCGTATATTAGAAGAAAATCTGTCGATTCTATACCAACTTGCTTTTCCATCACAATAAGAACAGTTATGCTCACATCCTCTATAAGGATTTATCGATGCGCTGAGCCAGAACCAAGAATCAGGATTTTCATATATATTTAGGATTTTTCCAGAGGTTTTGACCTCCTGATAATGAATTGGGATATGAATCAATCCTCTACTTGAACTATTTTCTTCCCAGTCTTAAACCTGGACACTATTTCTTGAATTGTTTTCAGATACTCCTCCTCTTGGTCGTGTGCAGCGTCATCTACCTTAAGCAAACTCAGGAAAAAAAATTTAGCAATTATTTCACTTGTATTTATTCCAGTTGCTCTTACCCATCGTTTAATTCTATTTCTATCTTTGCTTCTAGGAAAATTTTTCCAAGATACATATAAACGTTGTAGTTGTTGTTGTTGCCGATTTGATAGTGCTAAATTTTCACCAATGCTTTCAAAATGGGATTCATCAAGTTGAGCTTCATCTGAAAATAGCAATAAAATACCAAATAATCGTGCTAATTCATCACTTATCGGAAGAGTACAAAATTTATTAATCAGGATTGGAAAATGCTTGTGGTTTGTAAATGCTGAATCAAAGGGATAATGGGGAAAAATACCGTGAAATATTTGATTCTTAAATAACAACATCAGTCCTTTCTGAAAGTCCTTAACACGCAGAAATTTGAATAATTCTATTTGAATTACATTGGTACTTCTAAACTTGACTAATTCACCTAAAGAACGAACCGCTGACAGTATGTCGGGTTCTGGGTTTAAATTGAATTGAGAAATGAACCTTGCTAAACGAATTACCCTCAATCCATCCTCTTTTAACCGAATATTCGGATCTCCTATCATACTGATTGAATGTTTCTGAATGTCATCCCATCCTCCATATTTATCGATGATTTCTCTTTTCTCAGGATCATATAATATCGAATTGATTCGGAAATCACGTCTAATTAAATCATCATCCAAAGAATCTACAAATGTGATCTTAGGAGGATGTCCATATGTAGTAAATGTTTCTTTTCTATATGTGCTTATATCGAAGGCATTTTTTCCTTTGATGGCCAGAACAGTTCCATATTTCCCCCCAATAGGCTTGGTTTTTATATTTACGTCACTTAACCACGTAATAATTTGCTCAGGAACAGCATTTGTAGCAACATCAAAATCTTTAACCTGATGACCGCACAAGAAATCACGTACTGCCCCTCCAATAATAAATACTTCTTTTCCGTGTAGTTGGAGTGTTCTTATGATCGTTACTAACGCAGGTACTAATAATGTAGAGAATTCTTCTCCTTTTTGCTTTAAATCGTACACTATGTCAACTCAAGCTAGAGTCTTTTTCCTAAAGTGAGTGATTGCAAGCTTGGATTTTACTTTTTCGCTTCTCCCTTCATTTGTGTTGATGAAATAATATTCTTTCATGATAGATTGTGAACCGAATAATGTCTGTTTTAAGTCCAAAGTTATCATAAAGCCTATCTATATTAATTACTTTAACTAAGTCTTGAAAGTGGATTAGGTTGAAATCGCTTGAAACAAAAATAACTGTAATAACTGGTTCTGGAGTATCTCAATCCTCTGGCATTCCTACTTTCAGGGGTACTGATGGCCTATGGAAGAAATATAATGTTATGGACTTAGCTACCCCTCAAGCTTTTGCTCGTAATCCCAAGCTAGTTTGGGAATGGTATTATTGGCGATTAGGGTTAGTCTCACAGGCTAAGCCTAATGAAGCCCATCTGGCTCTAAAAAATTTAGAATCCTCTGGATATGATCTTGTAGTGCTTACTCAGAATGTTGACAATTTACATGAGCGTGCAGGTTCAAGTAAAGTCTTCCATCTCCACGGAGAAATCTTCCAGCGAAGATGCATCAAATGTCATGACATTACTTCATGGCAATCTTCAGAAACTTTTAGTTCTTCAGAAATTCCCAAATGCACCAAATGTAACTCTATACTTAGACCAAAAGTAGTGTGGTTTAATGAAACATTGGATCCTGAAATTATCCGATTTTCCCATAACAGATTAAAAGAAACTGATGTCTTGCTTATTATAGGAACATCAGGACTAGTTCATCCAGTGAATAATTTTCCCTTTATCGCTAAACAGGGAAATATGAATTTAGAAATGTATGAATTCAATCTGGAGCTAACCCCATTATCTTCGATGACAACTAAGACAATTCTTGGACCTGTTGAGAAAACTTTTCCTGAATTCGTTTCTAAAACTTTTAAGATTGCAAAAAAGTAATTTATGAAACAGATATGCTTGATAATGGGGGGAGGGAGTGGTATGCTAGGATTTCTGTATCCTAAGATCCAGAACTTGAGAGAAGACCAAGAAAACCTTTTTAAAAAGTTCCTAGCATACCAGCTTATTTCTAGGTACTTTATCCTATATAAGATTTTAGAAACAGTAAAATAAGAAAGATTATCAGATGAGGGAATCAAAAGAGGAGAACGGGAGAAAGAGAGGTCACAACAAGAGTGGAGAAGCAATGGGAAGAGAAAACAATGGTAGAGACTAAGGTATGAAGAGAAATATTATGATCTATTCTGGAAGGAGTGGTCTCTCTCTGAAAGGGTTTTAACTACTGGTATCAGAGATTAACCAAGACGTTCGGGGAATAAATATCGTGGCCTCTTCAACGCGAACCGAGCAGATTTGGATACCACCGCATAAGCACCTCTCCTGGCTCTGTCACCTCTCAAAGAACCTGTATAATGAAGGGAATTATCAAATCCGTCAGGAATTGTTCACGCACAACAACTGGCTTTGGTACAATTCTCTGTACCACCGCATTAAAACCTCCAAGAACTATCAACAACTGCCTGCTCAGACTGCGCAACAGGTGTTAAGAATCCTTGATCAGAGCTGGAACGCCTTTTTTAGAGCTATCAAAGTGTGGAAGGACGATAAATCAAAATTTAAGGGGAAACCAAAACCTCCTGGCTACAAACCGAAGACCGGGCAGTTTATACTTATTTTTACTAATCAACAGGTGAAACTAAAAGCGAATATCCTTAGCTTTCCAAAGAAAATAGGGGTTGAACTAAAAACTAGACTACCTGACACGACTGACATGAGAGAAGTACGAATTATTCCGAAAGGGGTAGGGTATGTGGTAGAAATCGTCTATAAGAAAACAATTCGTCCGAAACCTTTGAATAAGAATAATATCATTGCGATTGATTTAGGGGTATGCAATCTCATAACTACAGTAAATAACAATGGTTTTAGACCGTTTGTTATTAAAGGTGGGGTTATCAAATCCATGAATCAATACTATAACAAAGAGCGAGCGAGGATTCAGTCAATGTATGACCATCAGGGAATTAAAACAGGCAAAGCAATAGAACGATTGACTGACAAACGTAATAAGAAAATCACTGACTATTTCCATAAGACCAGTAAGAGAATAATTGATTACTGCGTAGCAAACAACATTGGAATGGTTGTTGTTGGTTATAATCCCGCGTGGAAACAAAACTGTCGGATTGGTAAGCGAAATACCCAAAATTTTGTGACCATACCTTATTACAAGCTCGTGCAACAGTTGGAATATAAAGCAGAGGAACAGGGTATAGAGGTCATTAAACAAGAGGAGAGCCATTCTAGTAAGTGTTCATTTCTAGATAATGAACCTATAACACATCATGCCAATTATTTGGGTAAACGGATTAGTAGAGGATTATTCCAATCCAAAAAAGGCATTATTATTAATGCTGATGTCAATGGTGCGTATAACATTCTGAAAAAAGCATTCCTGAACGCTGTTACAGCTGACAGGATAGAGGATGTAGGGTTACATCCGACACGATGGAGACTGGCCTCGGTAACGAACTAGTTAATGACCTCATGTGAATCCAAATGACTACATTTGATAGCATTTGTGATAACCTAAAGCTAATCTACAACAATAATCATTTTAGCACATAAATTGAGAACAAAAACCAGAAGTTGAAATAAAATCTGAAAGTCATTCAATATAGAAGGATAAGATCCCGCCGGAATTTAGCATTCCTTTTTAAGTAGAAGAATAATAACGAAATAGACTGACAAGTGTGATAAGTGTTAGGAAATTGATACCATTCCAAACAATTTATTGTTCTAAGTGATTCTTAGGCTTTATTTCAAAGTAAAAATTTTCGAGGAAGATTCATTGAGTCAAAATGAAGAGCTAGTTTTTGAAGAGTCGCAACAAGGGATCAAAATTGTTATCTGGGGACCAACCTTAGCAGGAAAAACAACAGCTTTAAGTTTATTCCATGCAATCAAGAAAAAAGAAGATCCTGAAAGCGTCTATAATTTTTTAAAGCTTGAAGATAAAGCTACAGAGAGAACTATTGGTTTTGATCAAGCTACCTTCGGTTTAGGAGGAGGTCCAGGCAAGGGATTTAAGTACCATCTATTTACAACCCCTGGGCAAGATAGATTTAAATCCATGAGAAAGATTGTAATCAATGGACTTCATGGCCTGATCGTTGTGATTGATTCAGAGAAAGCTCGTTGGGAAGAGAATAAGGACAGCCTTGAAGAACTCTTTGAGGTTTCTGGGGATAAGATCTATTCGGGAGAGATAAAAATGGCGATCATGCTTAACAAAATGGATTTACCAGTAGAATCTCGGATAAGTGCTGTGGATGTCGGGAGATTAATGCTAGAAGCAGGTGTCTCTGATCAACTACGAGATACATTCGCAAGTACCTTTGAAGTTAGTTGTTTGAATGCATTGAGTGCTCTTCGCGAGGCATGGAATAAGGGAGAATGGAACCCAAAACAGCGCCCTCAAGCTGTTCAAAGAATAATACAGCCCATTCAAATGGTTATTCGGGATATTTTAATATCAGAACTACAGAAACGATGAATTACTCTTCATGACCTAATCAAGAAATCCTTGATAAGGTGAAATCTGTGTGGCTGGGCGTTCAAAAACCTTTTATTTCGACTTTCTAGAAGAGTATAATAACAAATTTATTTTAGTTCAGAGAAATATGTAATAAGAAACGATAATGATTCAATAAAGCCAGCATATTTTTCTGTGGGAAGAATGTATAACATGAGGAATAAGTATGAACAAAAATAAGTTACAAGAAATAGTTGAGGGTCACCATAAGATTGAAGAAGAAGAGAGATTAAGGTTTGATTTTAAACCCTCCGAAATTCCCCCCTTACCAAAGGGAAAGGCTGCTTTAACCCCCACTACCAAAGCTGGATGGCAGACTGAAGGAATAATTCGTGCTATTATTTCAAATCTGCATAATGGGAAAGATTGGGAGAAACTATTCATTTATGGGGGTAGTGGAAAGGCTATGAGGAATTGGAAGGCCTATTACGAAACAATGGATATGTTACATTCATTGGAGTCAAATGAAACACTTTTCATGCAGTCAGGGGTTCCCTATGGGAAAACTATAACTCATCAATTCGCACCTCGGTGTGTTGTAACGAATTCTGTTATTGTACCAAATTGGACACAATCATTTCAGGAAATGGTAGATGCAGGCTTAACAGTTTATGGTCAAATGACCGCGGGAAGCTGGATTTTTATCGGGTTACAGGGTATAATTCAGGGCACTTACGAAACGATGATTGCTGCAATAAAATCTGCTGAAGAGACCCCAAATTTTGAAAAACTAAGTGTGTTTGAGCAAAATCTGATTGTCACTGCAGGTCTCGGCCTGATGGGAGGTGCTCAAGCACTGGCTATAAAAATGGCGGGAAAAATCGCTCTAATAGCTGAAATTGATCCAACTAATCTAGATCGCATGTTGAATGAAGGTCGAGATGAAGGTTTACCGTATTTGGATATTAAAGTAGAGTCCATCGAGGAAGGAGTTAAAATTGCACGAGAATATGCTTTAAAAGATGAACCAACCTCTATTGGAATATTATGTAATGCGGTTGATTTGCTTGAGTATTTGACTAGAAATAATATCACTCCTCATGTTCTTACAGATCAGACCTCAGCACATGACATGTTAAATGGATATGTTCCTGCTAACATGACATATGATGAAGCAGTTGATTTAAGAAGAAATAATCCTAAAAATTATGAGAAATTAGCTTTTAAAACTGTCAAAACACATGTAAAATTAATGGTGGAATTACAGAAGAGGGGAGCTGAAACATTTGATTATGGTAACAATATCCGTACTCAAGCATTTAAAGAGGGTTATGAAAAAGCGTATAATTTTACTGGCTTTGTCCCCAATTACATTAGGCCGTTGTTTTGTGAAGGAAAAGGGCCATTCAGATGGGCCGCTTTATCTAATAATCCGAAAGATATCTTGATTACCGATAAATATGCTAAAAGGCTATTTCACGACGATCCGATGTTGCTTAATTGGATTGATTTAGCCTCGAAGTACATTCCTTTTGAAAAAGGTCTTCCTGCAAGAGTATTT
>DXJL01000182.1 GCA_019057635.1 Candidatus Heimdallarchaeota archaeon | reverse complement strand
TCCAAATACTCGTTCATAACTTACATTTTCATGAAAAACCAGGCCAGGATACATGGATATTCTTTTTATAATTTCATCTATATTTTTTTTACTCTTTCCTCTCATTCTTAGATCCTGTATGACTAAAAAAAGGAATACGCCGATAATCGCAATACCCATCGCCTCACCTGTTAACGACCATAAAATTCCAAGAGGAATTCCGATCAAAGCGATTAAAATTATACCTGCTGTTCTCAAATCAAAATTAGTTGTACAACAATAAACATCTAGGTTTGAAGATGTAGATGACGACTCAAATCGAAGGAACACGTGAGCTCTTGGAATTTCTTGCGCAAAATTTCCGACTTCATCTAAAATATACAACCCCTCACGATCTTTTCTAAGTCTCCAATTTGACATCTCATGACTTATATCGATTAGTACCTTAAGATATTCTGACGGAGGATCAACAGGCGTCCCAGACATAATTATCACTCTTTTTTTTCTAATTTGAGATCTTCAGGAATTTAAATTATTTAAGCACATTGAATGGAGAAGGAAGATAGAAGAAAAGGCGGTGAGTGAATAATACAGGCTAATTTCGATTTTCGACTGACATAATCTTTCAATTTTCCGAAATCTATCCCTGCTTAGGATAATAATTTCCCAAGGGGTCAATACTGTTGTCGGATAGATTGACAGATAGGGACATTTATGGACAAATAGGACAAGATGACCAGAAATTTGTAAGGAATTTATGGAATTCATTAAGAATCATCCTAAAGTTTCAATTGTAACTGTACCTTTTTTACCTAGCGGACTAGAAATGACAATAAAGATATTGGATTGAAGAAAAAAAGGGGAACAGGATGAATTAAATAGGAGGAAGTGGTTAGAGAACTAAAAAAAGCTTCCTCACGAGTCTCTAAGAATTCATATAATATTCCACTGATTCAGCAATTGCTTCTGTGATCGGAGTAGCAGTAACATTAAATATTTTACTAAATTTACTGTCATCAACTACGAAATCTTTTTCCCACTGATAAGCAACTTCCTTGAATTCTCTTGCAGTTTTGTTAAAAAGAGTTCCAATTAGTAACATAAGTTTAGGCATGGTTGTTATCTTTTTTGTTTCAGCTTTTGCTTCTTTCAAAATCAGTTCAACAAATTTTCTTGTAGGAAGGGAACTTACATGAGGCAAATGCCAAACCTCGCCGAAAGCATTCTCATTCTCTCCAAGAGTTACTAAACCTTTGGCAAAGTCTGGTAAGTATATAAAACTATGGCGTTTATCAAGATTACCCAAGAGTTTCACATCCTTTCCATTGGTAAGAACATCAAACACATACATTCCAAGCATAGAATTTGTAGCCCCGGGACCAAAGAAATCAGATCCTTTTCCAATAGTAATTTTTAATTTCCCATCTTTATGGGCATCCTGTAATTGTTTTTCAATGTTGGATCGAATTTTTCCTTTTTTTCCCTCTGCTAAATGTTCCATCTTTTCAGTCAAACCTCCATCTGCTACGTTTCGTTCCCCATAGGCATAAAGATTATCGGCATAGATGATTTTGATTTGGTTTCCTACTTCTGTTGCTGCAAGGATTACATTTCTCATTATATGATCCAATTTTGGAAAATCTTGATATGGAAGTCCTAAGCAATGATAAATTGCAGTAGCTCCTTGGAAAGCAATTTTCAGACTTTCTAAATCGAATGCGTCTGCTTTTACCACCTCTACAGAAGTATTATCAAAAACTGATCTTCCGCTTCTAGATACTACACGAACATTCTTACCTTTAGAGAGTAACTCCCTAACAACATAACTCCCAATGTTTCCATTTCCCCCTAATACGACATTAATTTCTGTATTACTCATATTCTTTTATTCCTTCAGATTATACTGAACTGTGTGAAACTCCCAGTAATACCACGGGCATTCATTTGCTCAGATAACAGATTTTTGAAAGGTATTTATTATGACAATAGTTTAGTTATTAAAATCCCCGATGTGGGATTCGCAACTACAAGTCATTCTATTTTAATTCAATTCTAATAGTAAAATCAGATACTCAAAAATTCCATAAAATTGATTCCTTATGAATTCAGAAATTCAGAGAGATTCTCTTAAAAGGAAATTAAAGTCATTGTGCTCAAAGATGTAAGCTGATGACTATAATGTTAACAAAATATGAAACAATTCTAAATAAAAAAGGTTTTGCGCATTTGGCAACCATTATGGCAGATAGCACTCCTCAAACAACGCCTGTATGGTTTGATGTAAAAAATGGTTACATAAGAATTAATACCGCAATTAACCGTCTTAAAGATCGTAACATGAGAGAACGCTCGAATGTTGCACTATCAATTCAAGATCCTGATAACCCTTATAGTTATGTGGCAATTCGAGGGGAAGTTGAAGAGCGTACCACTGAAGGGGCGGATGATCATATAGACTTATTAGCCAAAAAGTATCTTGGGATGGATAAATACCCGTATAGGACAAATGAAGAAGTCAGAGTTATTTATCGAATCAAACCTATCAAAGTTTCTGGAATGGAATGAATAGCGGTAAACCCCAGAACTGTCGACATTATTCATCAAGGATTTGTAAACGAATATGTGATTTTTCAGCAGTAAGTGCAGAGATGACTTTTGTTCTCGCTCCTTGGAGAATTCGCCATAAAGAGCCTCGAGAAATCTGCATTTTTACTGCAGCTTGTTCTTGAGTTAAGCTTTGTTTGTCCACCAAAAGAAGTGCCTGTAATTCCACATTCGTAAGTCTTAACTCTGTTTCTCCAGACGTAGAACTCCAATTACGATCAATATATGGCTGAATTCGTGGTCGTCCTCCTCTAAATCGCCGTCCTCCTCCTCCTCTACCTCTGCCTGAATGGGGACCTCTAATCATAATTACACTCCAATGGGTTATCGATGAAACTAAGAGAACTTATAAAGAGCGAT
>DXJL01000181.1 GCA_019057635.1 Candidatus Heimdallarchaeota archaeon | reverse complement strand
GCTAAGGAGCTTTTAGAGCAAATTGAAAAAACTGAGAGAGAAAAAGCACTAGAAACAATCATTCTTCCTCTTGTGAGGGAAACTTTCACTCTTTCGGCTGGTGATAACCCTACAGCTCAAGCAAAATTGTTTCTTGCATCTTTGGGTTTTTCTCCTTGTGAAATCGATTGGAAGGAGGATACCCGAATTGGAACGATCCTTCTTGGAAAGGGAAGAATATGGCGCTCCTCCTCTGAAAAGGAAGAAAAGCTTGTGAAAAGGCTATTGCTCATTGTTGTGAAAGGTTTAGGGTATGCGTTTATGGGTACTAATGTACAAGCATCATTTACGAGTTCGGAAACAATATCTCCTCGTTTTACGTATGAAATACAATTTCGTGCTGCAGAAGATGTATTTGCAGAAGTAATTGGTACAAAAGAAGAAATTCCAGGAGTTTCACTGTCAATAACAGTTCTTCTGGAGCCTATTCTAGGCACTGGAATCCGAGCACAGGATGCAGCTAGATTTTTAATTGAGGCGACAAGAATAGTTGTCGGTGAAAATTTACCATCTTTATTGGAAAGAAAAGACATAGCAGATAAACCATTGAAGATTCTTGAGCTTTTCTACATTAATATTGATAATTCTGGAAAATTGAGTGAGTATGCGCATCAAATAGGCAAGATAATGGTAAGAAATATACGCCTAGAATTCCCCGAATTGAAGAATCATCAATTGCTTAAAGGAATCGGTCTACTCCCAATAGAAGAAATAGATGAGCTATTATTCTACGGTTCTGTTGAAATATGTGGTGTGGGAGAAAGAGGGTCAAATTTATCATTTTGTTGCTTTTTAGGGCAGATGTGGAGTGGTTATGCTTCTGAAGTCCTTAACAAACAGTTTCAAATGGAAGAGGATCCACTCTGTGCTGGGGGAAAAGGTACGAAATGTATCTTCACTTTATCCGAAGTAACCGATGCAATTTGATGATGTTTCTCATCGGGCCCCACCCTTTCTCATCATTGGTAGCTTATTACTATAGCTTTAAAAAGGGGAGAATGATAATACTTAGAAAATCTCATCTTAAATCAGTCTTCGATGCTTAGAAACCTAATAAAAGGTGGATACTAAATATTCCTTCGAACGAGTGATTCTCATGGTAAATTTTTGCGAAAATTGTGGTACCTTACTTCAGCCAAACAGAAATGATGACGGTTCAATCTCTCTGTACTGTAAAGTATGCAAGGAAGAATCCAAAGAAGAATTTAAGGATCAATCATACCAGATAAAATCGAAAATTGCTCATACAGAGAAAGATCGACTAACTGTGATTGAAGATGAGTTTGATGTTCGACCGACAGCTCGTGTTATCTGTCCGAAATGTAAACACATTGAAGCTCGTTATTGGGAAGCTGAAGATCGAAAAAAGGAAGATTGGGAAACAACCACCTATTTCCAATGTGTTAAGTGTAATTGGGTATGGTCTGAATAAACCTAATTAAATTCCTATGAAATTTAACCCCTGATAAGAAATATCTTTGATTTCTGTTTCATTCTGGGATTAAAAACTCCCAACCGCAATGAAAATCCCTTTCTAATTCATCTGGTGGGCATGCAATGACTTTAGTTTGAATCCGTGAATCGATAGTTTTCGCAAAACCAGTATATTCTACTAAACCAACTTCTTTACATGGAAAATGAGGTAAATTCTTTCTTTCACGAGCAACTTGAACTCGACATGTTTTCATTTTGAAAATCAATTTAGTGGGTGAGACTCTGTCGATTTCTTGAATATTGATTGTTGCATAAAGACGTAATGATAGTGCTTTTTCTAATGCATCCAACCCGGATCCTTCTGGTATATTGAACATTTTCATGATACGTTTTGCCTCAACAACCGTGAAATTTTTCCATCCTTCTTTGTCAATTTGAATAGCTTCCTCTAGCCCATGTCTTTTTTCTGCTGCTAAAAACCAGCAGCCATCATGCGCTAACCAATTTTTAGCATACATGTTTATAATTTTTATTAGGTCATCTTTAGAAAGGTTTTCAAGCTCCAATTTCTAATCCTCGCTATTATTAGTAGAAAATTTTTCCTCAAGTAGTTTTATGATAATACCCTCTAGCTCTACAAGTGAATACGATTCATTTCTCAAAGTTAGGTCGAAATGTTTTTTATCACGGAACGATACGTGATATATTCTTTCCAATCGATCTCCATCAGTCTGATCACGTGATTGGATTTTCTTAATTAACTCCTCTTCATTCATACGGTATTCAGAACGGGTAGGATCATTGGTTATTCTTTGTACAATTACTTGTGCCGCAACTTCCAACCAAATTGTCGTACCATGAGTTCCAATGGCAAATGGAGCCATTCTTCCTACAAAAATCCCGCCTTTTAGAAGAGCTGTTTTCAATGCATGTTTTTCAATCTCTAAATCTACCTTTTCTGCAAACTCATTATCTTGCGTATTTTTAATATGCTCCATAAATTCATCCATATTCTTCTCATCCCACCCTGATTCAACAGCTATTTTCCTAATATATTCTCCTGCATGAATTAATTTTAGGGAAAGATGATGATGAGTTTCAAAGTATTTCTGGATAATTAATGCGACAGTATCTTTTCCAGTACCTGAAAATCCTCCAATCGCGATAATGGGGGTCTTATTACCATGGATTTCCTGTGAAAATTCGGAAAGGAGTGATTTTTCATATTCCTTTAGCCGAGGTATTAAGGTACCCATAATTTTTGCAGCGCCCACTAGTTAAAATTCGGTTTTCGCTTGTTGAGAAAAGCATCAACTCCCTCTTTGACATCCTCATGTGCAAAACAAAGAGAAAATAATTCTGCTTCCATCCTGATTGCATCAAGAAGGGAACTTTCTGGTCCTCTGTTAATTGCTTCTTTTGCCATATTCAAAGCAAATGAAGGCCCCTTTGCAAGACGGGAGGCGATTTTTAGAGTTTTCTCTTCAAGCTTTTCGGGAGGAACAACCCAATTTACTAGTCCAAACGATTTTGCAGATTCTGCATCAATGTTATCACCCAAAAAAATAATTTCTTTGGCTCTACCAGTCCCTACTATTCGTGATAACCGTTGAGTACCCCCTGCTCCAGGAATCAAACCGAGTTTTATTTCTGGTTGACCTATTATGGCAGTATTACTAGCTATTCGTAAGTCACATGCCATCGCTAGTTCAATTCCACCACCTAAACAATAACCATTAATCGAAGCGATTACAGGGAAGGGTAGATCTTCTAGTTTATTTAAAGTTTCTTGGAATTTTAAGATGATTTTCCTAATAGTTGTCGGAGATTTGCCTTCAAACATTGTAATATCTGCGCCTGCGATGAAGGATTTCTTTCCTACACCTGCAATTACCACGACTTTAGTATCTTCCGATTGAGATAACTGATCTATGCAATCATGTAATTCTACAATTGTTTTTTCGTTTAAAGCATTCAAAGCTTTTTCGCGATTTATTTTTATTGTAGTTATCCGATTCTCTGTAGTAACAATAATATTAGAATAAGTCATATTCAATTATCACCCTACTAAAACTATAAAGGAACCTCTTGTTAAAGAATTCAAATATGTATTGGGAAATGAGATATTCTGAATGAAATGGATAGGATTGATCGGAATTATCCCCTCTATTGACTTTCATGGGTAGTTCCAACACAACAAATTATATAAGGCATAATTGAGATTTGTTAAGCCGTTTACTATAAAATGAGGATTTAGATTGAAGCATTATGATCCTATTGCAGAATTTTTGCTTGAACGCCTGAAAACGGTTTCAATGACTGAACAAGAAGCTTTAGCAATTGCATTAGGATTCGAACCAAATATTAAAAATAAAATTCGTTTCAGATACCTTGAAAATGCGATTAAAAGCCAAAATTTGAGTATTAGACGGTCAGGTATTATCGGATTAGCCTTTTCATCTATCTTAGAAAAAGGAAAAAAACCAAAACGGCAACAGAAGGTATTAAAAAAGCATTTCAAGGATCCATTTTCATCAATCAGGATTACATCCGCACTAGGCCAAGGGATTAACGCTTATTTTACACAAAATACTAAGATTAAGAGGAAAGTTAACAAAGAAATTAAAAAGAAATTCAAAAATCAACCAGAACAGGTAAAACAAGGTCTAGCTGTGAGTATGGGACTCCTCGGAGAAACATCTAAATCTTCTAACAAGGATTTTAAATATTTATTGGAATCTTACTTAAATTTTAAATTTGAGAATCCTACTCTATATTTTATAGGTTTTGCTTTAAGTGCGATAAATTCAGGGAATACGGAGAATGCTACCGACTTTATTTTAGAGTCAATAATTCCACATTTAACGAATAAAGAAAGTCGAAGGATAGCCATTGTTTGTTTTGCATTTCTTCTTCCACTTATTTCAGATCCAATTATTCGAATGGAGAAGCTAAACAAGTTAATTCATGGAGAGTTTGAGTTTCAATCTAAATTTGGAACAGACCTCGCAATTATCTTCACCTTTTTTTCTTTATATAATAATAAACAAATGAAGAAAAAATTCTTACAGACTTTGGAACAAATAAAAGAATTGGACCCCGACTATGACCAGATTTATCAAATATTATCTACAAATCAACAGATTATGAAAATATTACTTGGATTAATTCGTAGTAATACAATGGATATCAAAGCATCAGGAATTAATGCAAGTTTTTTTCTTGAGACAACAAAAGAATCAATTGATCTTGAACCTTTTATTAAAGAGGGCTTTGCTCAACGGGATTCAGGTTATTTTGGCCGTTTCCTAATTTTATTGCGTTCATTTTCCTTTTGTTTACTCGAAGACAAATATTCATATGCATCTTACTTTGAACAATTTATTTATTCCAGTGACCAACAGGTGAAACGAATAGCTAGCCTTGCGTATTCATGTCTTTATCAAATGAATCCAGAAAATAAAGAAAACCCGGAGATTATCGATCGTTTACAGAAGGAACAAGATGAAAATGTCCGTTGGGGGTTGATTATAGGTTCATCATTACCTCAAATAATTGGAAAGTCAGCTTTGGAAGATGAACTAGTATTGGGGCTCTTACTGTTATGTTTAGGCTTTACAGAGGCAGGAATGTCTTTAGTTTTGTCACAAGCGATGGTGCCAACATTCTATCAGGAAAAAGAATAGTTCTAAATTCGATTTTTCCAGTGGTAGTGGTTAACCATATACCTGAAAACTTGGACCATGTTTGCTGGACTTGAAAAAAGAGGAAAATTCTGAGACTGTAAATATTTTACTCCAGGAGAATCTGCAGGAACTAGTAATGTCGTAATCAATATTGGTTTACGAAATCTATCAGATAGTACTAAAATTTCTTTAAATAACTCTACCTCTGCTTGTATTATAAAATCTAAACTAGATTTATCTTCTTCAGGAATTAGAGGGGAAGATTTGGCTAAATTAGCAAGAAATGAAAACCCACCAATTCCAAGTAAGAGAATTGCTTCGACTTGAGGCATTTCTTCAAAGACAATCAGCATTATTTGTCTTAGAGAATCTAGATTCAAAGATGCAACAGTATCGATAGGATTTCCCTTAGACCAATAAGGAGGTAAAATGGCGTTGATTCGCTCATAAGCTTTTTCTGATAACGTTTCAAGCGTTATTCCATGACGAGAACATTCATCTGCGGCCATCACTCCCCAACCTCCCCCTAAAGTCAGTATCACTACTTTACCTCTCGGAAAAGACCAGTCGATCCAGTTAGAAAAAGCTAAAAATAAGTCAAACATCTCTTCTAGGGAATTTACTATTATACTCCCTGCATTCCGCAGTATATCTTTGAAAACGGCATCATCTCCTGTAATGGCACCAGTATGAGAATGTGCGGCTCGTCGGCCCGCCTTTGTTCCCCCAGCCTTCAGTATAATCACTGGTTTAATTTTTGATATTTCCTTCACAAGTGAGACAAACCTTCTTGCATCCTGTACCCCCTCAACATAGAGTCCGATGACTCGTGTTTTTTTATCGTACTTCCCGAAATATTCAAGATAATCTGCAATGGTTAAATCAGCCATATTTCCTGCTGAGACGTATGTATTCAATCCTATCCCTCGACGAGAAGCTACAGATATCCCTATTGTTCCTATGTTTCCAGATTGGGAAATAAAGGCAAGACTTCCTTGTTTTAATTCCTTGACTGGCCACATTACAGCTGTAAGATTCACTCGTGTTGAGACTATTCCCATCCCATTGGGACCTATTATTCGGATACCGTTTTTCATTGCATAGGTACCTACTTCTTGTTCTAGTAATTCTCCTTCATTTCCTGATTCTTTGAACCCACCAGAGATAATAACGACATGATGAATTTTACGTATTGTCATTTGTTTGAGAATTGATAAAACCTTAACAGCAGGTATAATTATAATTACTAGATCGATTTTAACTTCTTGTGGTATATCCAAAATTGTTGCATAAGCAACATGTCCCAAAATCTTATCACTTTTTAGATTTATAGGATAGAAAGAACCAGTATAGTTATTCTGTATAATATTATGGGCAACGATGAAACCCCAAGAGGAAATGTTGTTACTAGCTCCTACAAGTGCGATTGATTGCGGATTGAAGAAAGGATCAAGATAATGGGTCATTTGTATTCATCTTCAGGTGTTCATAGTGATTTGATATGAAATTGTCAAATCTCTGTTGACTCACTTCAAGTCCAAAAATTTTTGAAAACAATAATAAAGATTCTGCGGATGTGTAACTGAAATGTATCTGTTAATTGGAACTCCTAATTCCAGGTGTTCTTGATTCGGTGATGAAATTGGTTATAGTACAAAATGATGAAATTCTCATTATCTGGAAAAATCTAGTATTTCCACCCAAACAAATTAGAAAAAGTGCAATAGATTTGACGATAAAATCAATTGATTCTTTCTATAGTCAGGGTCATCTTGATTTTGGAGGTAGTGAATTTAAATCAGCCATACTCGAAAAAGTTACTCCGATTATTGAGGATGATCCGAAATATGCCTGGTGGAGTCTTCCACCAGGCCAATATCTACTCACCTATAACGAAATATTGAACAATGTGAACTATTTCACTCTTATTTTTCCTCATACACGATTATTTCAGACTGGTAGCACTCATCCAGCCTTCTATTGGACACCTTCAGCAGGGGGGCAGAAAATTACCACAATTTTACAGGTTGGAGAAAAAGGCCTAAGATTGAAAGAAAATTCTCGAATTTCTACAGCAATAACCTACAAGAGTCCTTGAACAAGTGTACTCGAATAAACAGGGGGAAAGGACTGATAATCTTTCAATCAACTTAATTCTAGTTAATTTTTGGTGACTGAGTCCTATAAGGCAATAAAATATAAAGCAAAAACTATTACTTTGCAAATCATATCGTCGTATAATAATGCTAATTGGAAATTTACCTCTTTTATTTTTTTCGAGTTGACACAATTTTGGCAAAGCTACAAGATATATTCCAAGATGTTAAGGAAGTAGGGAAGAAAAATCTTGTTCTACTAGGGAATGAGGCTATTGCGCGTGGAATTGTTGAGCTAGGTGTTGCAGGAGTGTTTACATATCCAGGAACCCCTTCATCTGAAATTCCTACAACTCTTTTCATGGCGAAAGATGTCCTAAAACAAAAAGGTTATGATCTCTATCTTGAATGGAGTACAAATGAAGCTGTTGCACTTGAAAGTGCATATGGGTTCTCATTTAGTGGGTTAAGAACAGTTTTCATCTGTAAACACGTTGGCTTAAATGTTGCAGCTGATGCTTTTTTAACTTTAATCAATACTGGAGTGTTAGGTGGGTTGGTGATGATTGTTGCAGAAGATCCAGAAATGCATAGTAGCCAAAACGAACAAGATAATCGGTGGTACACTAAACTCGCTAATATTCCTATGTTCGAACCCAGTGATGCTAGAGAAGCCAAAGAAATGCTTGAATCAGCCTTTGAAGCAAGTGAGAAGTTTGAAACTCCCGTTATTCTGAGAACCGTCACTAGAATTGCACATTCTAGAGCAGATATTCCACTTAATCCCATTACAAATCCAAGAATTCCAGTAGATATGAAACTTAAAATCGATCCATCTCGGTTCGTATGTGTTCCAGGTAACGCTAGACAAAATAAGTTACGAATTTTGGAACGTGTGGAACGTATTTCAAAATATATGGTAGGAAGTAATTGGAATCGAATTGAACAAGGAAAACAACAGGAATATTCTATAATAACTAGTGGATCGGCTTACGCGTATACCCGAGAGGTTATAAACCATCTGGAACTAGATTTTCCCGTATTAAAAATTGGGGTTTCTCACCCATTCCCCAAAAAGATTGTAGGTGAATTTCTCAAGGTTTATTCTTCTAGTACCATTCTAATTATTGAGGAAGCTGATTCTGTTTTAGAAACCTTCGTCAAAAAATTGTCATTTGAGGAAAATTTTCTTGGAAAAATTATTGGACGTGCTGAGGGAATCACACCACCCCACGGAGAACTTACTACAAGAAAACTCTTGAAAGGTTTGTCAAGAGTACTGAATCAAGAAGTATCTATTCCATCCATTCCTTCTATTGAAAGTGATTTACTATTTTCTCGTCCCCCAGTACTTTGTCCTGGCTGTCCTCATCGCGCAACCTTTTATGCCCTTAATAAGGCAATTCCTAAACGTCATCGCATTGTAAGTACCGATATAGGTTGTTACACGCTAGGAGCATCCCCACCATTAAATGCAGGTCATTTAGTTATATGTATGGGTTCTTCGTTAGGCATAGGGTCTGGAATTTCCCAGATACCAAATCAAAAGGATCCAGTAGTGGCCATAATAGGCGACTCTACATTTTGGCACACAGGACTTCCTGGTTTGGTAAATGCTGTTTACAATAATAGTAAATTACTTCTCCTTGTTGTTGATAATGCTGCAACAGCAATGACTGGATTCCAACCTAATCCTGGGGAAAAATTGTCAATAGCAGAAGCGGCAAAGGGTGTAGGGGTGAAATATGTTACAGAAGTAGACGCTTTTGATCCGAAGAGTTCACTAGAAGTTATGAAAGAAGCTGTGAAATTTGATGGCGTCTCTGTAATTATCTCGAAAGGTGAATGTAGGATTCAATTTGTAAGACGGGAGGGTCTCCCTGATATTACATATGTAGTGGAATCTTCTCGATGTGTGGGGTGTCATGCGTGTATAAACCGGATTGCTTGTCCTGCTATAATGTGGTCAGATCAGAAAAATGAAAAAGGGAAAGTTATTCCAATTATTGATCAGTTCCTCTGTGCAAGGTGTGGTTTATGTTCTGAAGTATGTCCTTATGATGTTATTGCTCCGAAAAATGTAAAAGAGGTTTTAGGTGAATAAAATGCAATACCAGATATTTTTAGCAGGTGTGGGGGGTCAGGGAATTCTTTCTGCTACTGACATTCTCTGTAATGCAGCATTGGAAATGGGATTTACTGTACGTGGATCTGAAACTCATGGTATGTCCCAACGAGGCGGAAGTGTGTTTTCAAATGTTAGATTAGGGGATGTTCATTCACCCTTAATTATGGAACGGACAGCTGATATACTAATGGGTTTTGAGCCAGCTGAGGCATTACGATACGCTCAGTTCATTAACCCAAATGGGTATAGTTTAGTAAATAAATATCCAATTCCCAGCCCAAGTTTTATCTTATCTAAAAATAGTTATCCAGAGGTAAAAACAATACTTACTGAACTAAAGAACTATTCTACTCGGATCTTCTCTCTTAATGCAACGCAACTGGCAACCGATCTTGGAAAACCTATAATACAGAACATAATAATGTTAGGATCATTATCTGCTGTTCCTGATCTACCTTTAACAAATAAAGCTCTAAAAAATGCTCTTAAACTTCAATTCAAAGAGCAATTTTATGACCTGAATTTAGAAGCATATCAACTTGGACGAACAAGATTTGAGGAATTCTTATCATAGACAAAATAGAAAATCCCCAATTTCCCCTCATTATTTATCTAAATATAATCTTTGTTCCCATTCGTCCACGATTTCAAGAATGTCTTCAGAATACTTCACTTTTCCAGTTTGAATTTTCCGATTATATGATGCGATATCATAAAGTAGTCTAGAAGATTGACTCGTCTCTGAAAGTACATCACGAAATTGTTCAATAAATTCAGGGATTCTCTCTGGTGATTTCTCCCAAAAACGTGCTATATTCTCGCGTAAAGATTGAATTAAAATTCTTAAATCTCCAGCTTCTGAAACAGATAAGATTGTGATCGTTTTGTTCTGAATTCTTTCTTTAATCTGCTCTATGAGGCGATTAGCGGCCTCACTTCTATTTTTCACTATTCCTGATTCGATCCAAGTTTCTGTTACAACTTCTATCAGTTGAAATAAAGCCAAATCTTCATTTCCGCTGATTTCAGGTAAATAATGAAATAGCCCGAGCTTTGTGATAATTAATCTGAAATTTGCACTTACGTAACGTTTTTCCCGTGGAGAAAAGTTAATTCTTTTGATTAAATCACGGAAATCTTTTACATTTAACCGACCAGACTGATATTCGATCGTCAGATTTGGTCGTATTTTGTCACAAACTTGATCTACAATTTTCACGAAATGCACCAATTTTTTTTTACTTGTTTTTTTGGATATTCCGTTTGTTTTCACAAAAAAACGGATTACTACGATAATAAATATTTCTATATACATTCACAATGAATGATCCAAGTCTAGAGTTAAAACTCGGGATTGTATGTCAAACTAGTCTATGAATGAGTTCATAACAAAATGAAAGACCATTATTAATAGTAAAAAAGAGAAAATTGTGAGAATTTCCACTTGAATTTATATAGAGTGGATTTAACCTGCAAGAAAATGTAGTGTTTAATTCAAGGTTTTACGACGGTCTTTAAGTCTTGGTGATGGTAATTTCGATTGCGCTAACATTTGTTAGATTACCTTCACGTGTTTCTATTTGTTCTGTGGCTATTTTTATGTCTGTAAGTTCAACGAGATCTTTCATGAATCTATGCCTCAAAACCTCGGCAACGTCTACTGCTCGACTTATAGCTCGACCACGAGCTTTTAGTACAATTGAATCTGCATTCCGATTGAATTGTGTCACACAAGCCATGACATATGCTGTAACAGGTTTGTTTCCAATGAATACCGTATTATCCTCTGACATTTTCGAATTACTCCTTGTTACTCTAAGTAAAGTGTTTAGTCTACGAGTCACTGATATTTTGTTATCCCACATTTCCCCTAACAGATGACTTGAAAAATCTTACTAATCTGGTTTCACTCACTAATATCGTTACTGAGATTTCATTAAAACCTAGTTGTTAAAAATGACCAGTCAGATGCAAATTCTAAAGAGGATCGTCTTGAATACCAGTAAAGTATCCAAATAAATTTGCAGCGATGTGAGTTAGAAAAGTTATTGGAACTAAGAATGCTAACCATAGTGGAGGCCATGGTATAACAGGATATACAAACACCATACCTAGGATAAGAAATCCGAGCTGGTCAAGAAAAATAAAGGTTTTTCCACGAGAAATTCCACTTCTACGTTTGATAAACGAGCCAACCATATCACCAGTCATCCCTCCAAGAGTTGAAAGTCCTCCTGCTACTCCACCAAGCACTAGTGGATCAGCTAATACGTCAGGTAAGTTCAAGAAGGATATCAGTGAATATACAATACTCGATTGGTAAAATTCTTGGTACTCGAGTCTTATATCAATAGGAGGATTGCCGAAGAGCACTCCATCAAAGGAAGCAATAATCACTGCTAAGAAAAATCCTATGACCATTCCAACTAGGACTGCAAGCCAAAAGCCTCGAATTGTCTTACCATCACCTAAAATTCGTTTACCATCTTTCCAATAACGTCCCCCATCGATAGGAGGGCCACCTCCAAGAATCGTTGGCGCAGCATTCCCGAAATATAGAGGAAGTACGAAAACAAGAATATCAAAGATTGATTGTCCAAGCTCGGCCATTAAGTAACATTTCCAGCATTCATCTGAACGATCTGAATGGCAATATATAATATCTTCTTGCTCTATGGAGATAAAGCAATATAATGTCTATTTTTAGCCATTTACCTAATTGATGGATTATAAACTTCCACTCTGACAGTAAGTGCTTGAGTATCGTCGTTTGTATAAACATCTTTTTCATAAATAGCAAATAATGGCTCATGAATATTGAATAAAAATCCTTTCATGATCACCAACAATCTCATTTTTGGTAAGATAAAAAGTAACATTTTGTTGGATGTCATTAGTCCTGAAAAAAGAATTAGATTCTACTTTTAGGATATAACCACAGGTAAACCAACAAGAAATTGCAGAGTAGGGGATTTTTTCGGGTTTCGCATACAAATGAACTTCATTGAAAGATTCGGTACTCAGGCTATAGGGTGTAGAGAGTACTTGAAAGCTAAGAATTGGGAATAACGGATCATTATCACGAAAAAGCACATCAGCAGAATCGATTACCATTCTAGTCAGATTTTCATTAATATGGAGAGTGTCCTCATCGATATAACGCTGCAGATTAGATTGAATGGAATCAAGCTCACCCCGAATAGCACCTGTTTTCATTAAATTGTAGTAAATTTTTGATGTATCATAATAATAAAAGTACATAGATTGTGTTATTCGGTTCTTCCCGAGAGAGAAAAATGTTTCCGCAAATATAGGTTTCTCCCGTTTCATTTATTAGTCCCTTTCTACACCTTGAAAACAATCTCGTAATAAATACTTTGCACAAGTTAGGAATAGATTTTGTATGAACGAGTTACCAGAAGGGAAGATACCTTGGGATCTCTTATCGAATCTTGTTAAACTGAGAGGATATCAAAATAATCGTGGAATCGTTCAAGAACCCGCTCCTGGTATTGATATAGCTACCTTAGATTTACAGGAAATATTCAAACAAATTCGAGAACACTATAATACATCCACTACACCTTATTTAATATATAAAGCAGATCCAATCACTTTTCCCACACCTAATCCAGCGAAATATCTTGTTACAGTGAATATGAATGATTTAGCGACTTGTGGAGCTATTCCTTATGGAATAACCATTACAATTCTTCTTCCACCAAGAACATCAAGTGATTTAATTATGGATTTTCAAAAAAAATTGTCTGAAATCTGTGGAAATAATGGTATTACTATATTGGGAGGCCATAGTGAGGTTACAGCGAGTGTTGAATCCCCAATATACTCAGCGAGTATGATTGGTTTCGTACCGCCTGAATATTATATTCCTCGAAATCCTAAACCTGGCGACGCCATAATTTGTTCTGGATGGATAGGAGCTGAAGGAACTGGTATATTATTGACAAGTGGGAAAGATTATTTTTCTAACAAATTGTCAGAGGAAACAATACAAGAAGGAATTAAAGTTGGGATGGAAATTTCGATCTCAAAAAAGGTTCTTGCTCTCAATCGTCAATATCATAATGCATTAAACTTGGTTCATGATGCGACCGAGGGCGGTATCTATGGTGCGTTGTATGAATGTCTCGCCCCTTTTGATTTGGGATGTAAGATTAATTCTTCAAATATTCCTGTAACAAAAGTGACTGAGAAGATAACCGAGTATCTCGATATCAATCCATTTAAATTGATTTCATCTGGGGCGGTCATTTTTATTTGTGAGGGAAAATTCGCTTCTGAGATTGTAGAATGTTTGAATAAAAATTCATTTGGATCGAGCCAGATAATCGGTGAGGTTACTAGCAAAGGCTCTCCATTGAGTTTTGATAATCAAAAAATGCATCCTCCGGAAGCAGACGATCTTATTAAAGGACTAGCCAATCTTAAAATGAAAATTGATTAGCAGATTCTTTTTTAACTCCTTCTGAGGGTTGTACAATGTAGCATTGTCCATACTGGGCTAGTTTAACACGAATTTTACTTGCAGCATCGAAAGAATCAGTCAATGCAAACATACATCCTCCAAAACCAGCTCCTGTCATTTTTGCCCCTAATGCTCCAGACTCTTTGGCAACTTTGCACATTTCATCAATTTTTGGATGGGAGACCTGATAATTATCCTGAAGGAAATGATGTTGTTCATCGAGTAAAAATCCTATTAACGTTAAATCAACAGTTGGAGACTGCAGTTCCTTCAAAGCTAATTTTTCGTTATCTCTCACCCCTAAAATGCCCTGTATTATTTTTTCTTCCTTATTTGTGAGTTTTTTGAGGCTTGAACTTGTTGTTGGCAAAGTCTGAAGGTCTGGATTTCCTAAAGTCTCCAAAATATTGAATATCGATTTCTGGACGTGTTTTAAAGGAGTATCCGCGTGACGTACTATTTCGGAATCTCCAATTACAAAGAACGAGTTTGCAGGAAGGGTTAATGGAGTAAGTGTTATATTAGCTGTAGTTGTCATCTGAAAAATTCCACCAAATGCAACACATGTTTGATCCATTCTACCACAGGAAATTCCGAGCACATCGTGTTCAATACGAAAAGCAACATCAGCGATTTGATTCAATGTTAGGTCTTTCTGCAAGACAATATTTGCAACCAAAAAAACGGTAGAGACGAGTAAAGCGGCTGATGATGAAAGACCTGATTTAATTGGAATGCTACTACGGATTTTCAGCTCACTGGGTAAAATTTTTCCAGCTATTGAGTTATCATAGAATTTAAATACTGCCTTGATGTAGTCATACGGAGAACCAGTAAGTTTGCCAATATCCGTGTGCAGTATATTCTCAATACGAGGTAAGGAGTCACTACAAAATTGAATCATAGATTTCTTAGGGTCTAGCCAATAATAAAGATATAACCTTCTGTCTATTGCCATTGGTATGACTGGCAGCCCTAAATAATCTTGATGCTCTCCAAAAAGACAAATACGTCCAGGACTACTAATTATTCCTTCTATTGCACTTGAATTATCAATATTAGACATAGGACTGATCTCTTAGATTTTTCCGAATCCTAAATTCGCTGAAATCAAAGCTAGGGTTTATCTCATAACTTATATTGAATACCTAAGACATTATGATATAATATTTTTAGTTATAATCTCAATTGAACACTATTTTACTTAGATCCTTGGGTGATCTAATAGTTTTTAATCTATCTCTAGGATTATTATCATGAGACAATGGCACTAGCAAAATCATATCAGAATTCCCCTTCTCCCTTTCTAGAAGAGGATTTAATAGAAGTGAATTTAGACTCATTAATACTAGCGATGCTCACAGCCTTCAATGTACGAGTTACAAGCACAGATTTAACATTGAATATCACAAATCTTTTCTCTGAGTTGAATTTCATAATTCCTGAGAATCTAAGTTCAGAAATTCAAGGATCCCTTGAAATTTTGACTGTAAACAAGTTTTTAGTTGCTACCAATGGAGAATTTCTAATTTCAAAGCTGGGAAGAGGTCACGGAATGAAAGCGTTGCTGAATTTTCGCAAATCAGCTCCTGAATTCTTCAGAATTTGATTCACCTTCAAAGTGATTCATTTAAACAATTTAAGTTAATCACCATTAAATTCATAAAACCAAACTCAGACAATCGATTATAGATCTGATCTTTGACAAGTGATGAAGATGACTCTTGAAATTAAGGTAGATGATTTAGATTTATTTACAAAAGTTCTTAATGCAACAGCTACAGTATTAGAGGATGAAGGAACATTTGTAGTTAACCCGAAAGATGGAATGACACTTAGAAACATGGACAAACCAAGATTTGCCATGGTTGATTTAAAAATTAAACCAGAATATTTTCATGGCGATTTCAAGTGTGATAAGGAATATAAAATTTCAATACAAATGCAAGATTTGAAGAGAATTTTACAGCGAGGTGGAAAAGAGGATAGCTTAACGATTACTCTGGATGAAGAGAAAAATCTTCTGAAATTTACTTTTGAAGGTCGAGTTAAGCGTCAATTTATACTACCACTATCAGAACCCGAGGAAAGTACACTTCCTGATCCCAACGCACTAAAATATGATATTAAAGCGGTTTTGTTCAGCGGTTCATTAACAGATTTCATTAAGGATGCTTCTATAATAGGTGGAAGTATTAACTTATATGCAGAAACAAATAAAATGATTTTTAGTAGTTCTCAAGACAATAGAGAGGTTAAAATTGAAATTGATGCCCAATCAGAAAATTCTGCAGCCAAATTAATAGAAGCAGAAGGCACTCATGAAGCGCTGTATTCAATTGATTCTTTTAAGAACCTTATTTTAGTTGATCAAGCTTTTTCAGAGGTACAATTGACATTTACGTCCGTAAGACCTCTTCATTTGCTTTATACTGATGCTCGTGGAATTGAACTTGGCTATCTATTAGCTCCTATGCAACCTGACCTCGATGATGAACTGGAAGGCGCATCGTCGGATGATTACGACGATGATGAAGATGATGATGAATACGACGATGAAGAAGACTAGCCAAACCATCTTCGTTTTTCTTTTTTCCTCTAATATTTCTATGCGTTTGTGATTAATATTGGTTACCACAGAACGAATGTGGACTGAATTTTTTCGTCCCAAAACTTTAGATGAGGTAGTTGGACAACAAGAAATTGTTGGTAGATTAAAGCAGCTCGGAACTCAAGCTGATTTCCCTCATATGTTATTTTCTGGTCCTCCAGGAATAGGAAAGACTACGTCCGCAGAAGCGGTAATAAATGAAATATTTACCCTTGCTCAGCGTGCAGCGAATGTAAAACGTCTTAATGCGTCAGATGACCGCGGGATTAATGTGGTTCGTGAAGATATCAAAAATTTTGCACGCGTACTACCATCAGGAGGAGCAAAATTCAAACTTATCATTCTTGATGAAGCTGACCAAATGACCAGCGAAGCTCAGCACGCTCTACGTCGTACCATGGAAACTTATAATGAGATCACACGATTTATTCTTATATGCAATTATAGCTCAAAGATTATATCTCCCATTCAGTCTAGATGTGCAATTTTCCGATTCAAAGGATTGCAAAAAAAAGAAGTGATATCTCGATTACAGTTCATCGCTACAAAGAAAAAACTAAAAATTGATGAAAAAGGTCTAGAAGCACTTTATGAGAGTTCAGAAGGGGACATGAGACAAGCAATAAATGCTTTACAGGCCGCTTCTTCTTTAACTACAGAAGTAACTGATAAAGTAGTTTATCAGGTTCAAGGGTATGTCAAACCAACTGAACTATCTGAAATTATTCATAATTGCATTGGTCCCAAACCGAATTTTAATGCGGCGCGAAAAAAGGTAGTTAATTTAATGGAGGCTTATGGTCTTTCAGGACAAGATTTAGTAAAGCATTTCAACAGTCAATTAAGTACAATACCGGAAAAGGATCTTCCCGGATCACTACGGTATGAAGCGCTTGTGATGCTTTCCGACGTTGATTATCGTCTAGCTTCAGGATGTAATCCTTTAGTACAATTTGATGCGTTTCTTGCTAAATTAATAGCACTTTCTCAAAGCTGAGGTTAAATTCTTGGTATCTTGGACGCACAAATATGCGCCCCAAAGCAGATCTGAAGTTATTGGTAATATCACCAGCGTTAATTCAATTATTGGATATTTAAACCGTTTTAGAGATTCTAAATTGAAAACAAAGAAATCTAAGAATGCTTTACTACTTTTCGGGCCACCAGGAATTGGTAAAACGAGTTCGGTTATAGCGGTGGCAAAATCTCTAAATTTTGATGTTGTAACAGTTAATGCTAGTGATAAACGTAACAAATCATCTCTTCAGACCGTGAGAAATGCCTCTCAATTTAGTTCATTAGCGGAAAGTCTAAATGATAAAATCGTTGGCCAAATACTACTAATTGATGAGGTTGATGGTTTAAGTGGGACCGCTGATCGTGGTGGGATTAGAGAGATTATCGAAATAATTAAATCAACACGAGTGCCTATTATTCTAACAGCAAATGATATTTCTAATCAAAAATTCAAAACATTGCGTTCTCATTGCGAGCTAAGCAGGTTTGATTCTCCTGAAGAAAAAGAGATCATGAAAATTCTTAAAAGAATAGCCAAAGTAGAGTCCATAGCGATTACCGACAGAGTCCTTCTTTTTATCATTAAAAACAGCAAACATGATATTCGTGGCTCAATTAACTCCTTACAAACACTCTCGAGTGGAAGAAAAGTAATTACTGAAGGAGATTTATCTACTCTATCATATCGAGACCAATCAGTCGACATACGTGAATTTCTCAGGAGTATTTTTATTGAACGAGATGGAGAAAAAGCTTCTCGGCAGACTCGCTTACTTGCTGATGTTGATTATAATAAGTTGCTCTTGATATTGCGAGATGTTACTGCAAGAATAATAGGACAAGATGATTATAAACTATTAGCTGAGGTATATTCACTGTTATCTAGAGCAGATCTGGCCTTAAGCCGTGCCTCTCGTCAACGAATTTGGTCTCAGTTATATTATTACTATTTTCATGTGACCAAAGGATTAACAGCCCTTATCCCCACAATTGATTATTTACCACCCTTCCAGGATTGGCAGCTACAAGTCCCCCAATTTTGGATAACGCTTTCAAGGCAACGTAGGGGGAAGAACATTGCTTTGAAGGTGGGAAAATCCTGCTTAGTTTCAGCAAATATTGCAATTCGTGATATCTTTCCATATCTCAGGGTCATTTTCAATAATGATCCTGTGATGGCAACTGATTTAGCGCTTGAATTTAAGCTATTTGATATTGAAGCAGGTAAACGAAAAACTAAAATTGTCTGGAACAAAGAAATAGATTATTTTGCTAAAGATCTTGCGATAAATAGGAAGATAAAAAGCCTTATTCGTTCTAAGTATCCACTCATTGAGAAAATACAGAAACAAGATATTGATGAAATTACTCTACTAAAAGTACAAGAACAACAAAAAGCATTGAAGAAATCATATAAACTGAAGCTTGCTATGTCTGAAAAAAAGGAGAAAAGCAGAAAATCGAAGGCCTCTCGTCCTCCTAAAAAGAAAAAATCGCCTGTTAAACTCCCTTCTGATCGAACATTATCCATAGACAAAACAAAAACAGAAAAAACAAAGAAGAAACAGAAAAAAGCAAAAAAGCCTCCAAAACCCCTATCAGAGTTTTTCTAGTTCAAGAAATATCAAAATTGATCAATTTTGATTTAAGCGAGATCTTGCTTTGGAATGCATAAAGCTAATTTCTAAATCTTTGGCTTCTTGGGCTATCTGGCGAATCATATTCATTCCATTCACTTGGAAGCCTTGTTTTATTCGTAAATTGGCTTTCAAGAATTGTGCATCTAGTAATAAGCCTAAACTCCCACTGGTTGATGCTTTCTCATCAGCAAATGCTTGATGACGTTCAGCAAGCTTTAGATTACCTTTTTCAAGCTCAATGTATCCTAAGCTTAGATGCGCATCAATATAACTTCTTAAATTCACTAAATCAGTACTAATAATGTCTAACGAACTGTGGAACCATTTTGAAGCTTCATTAAAATTTTCCATTAATAAATAGGTATATCCCTTACTTAAATAAATGAGAGACAATCCTGTTATAGAATTCCATTGATTTAGTTGGTTTTCTGCTTTTTCTAAAAGTTTCAGAGCAGCATCTTCATGTGAATGGAGAGTTAGAAGTTCTGCTAATAGTGAAACATTTCGGGGGTTAGTTCTATTCTTATCTTGAAATAGTGGTTGGAGAATATTGATGCCTTCCGTGAAATCGAGTTGATTTCTATAGAAAATTGCTTCTGAACGTAAGAAACGGGTGAATACAGGAGATGTAGTTCTAAGAGAAACAAGTTTATCTCTTCCACTCTCAAAAATTCGCTTCGCGGTCCCAAAATCGCCTCTAGCAACAGCAATGTCCCCTCGAGTGCGAGAAATGTCAAGTTGGAGAGGATTTCTTATTTCACTTGAGAGATCTAAATGATTTAGTGTTCTCTCTGCATAGTTCAAGTGTTCTATGGCTTTTCCCCACGAATTCAGACCCTTTAGAATTTTAGCATAATTCAAATTTGCCTGTAAAAAGTAAGTGATCTTTAAATCGTCATCTGTCGATCTGACAGCGGAATTCAAAAAATGTAATGCCCATTCTTGAGCTTCAATATATCGGTGCAAATTATAGAAGAAATTACTAAGCTTATCTTCCGTGAACATGATGGAAAGTTCACTCTTCTGTATGGTATGGATATATAATTTCATAGAAAGCATATCTAATGTTTTTTTGTACAACCCGATCCTCCAATAACCACGCGCCATTTCATCCAGACTATCACCGATACCAGATTTATCCTCAAGAATCTCAATTATTTTATCAGCACGTTGAAAAAGATATAGCCCTTTCGAGATAGTAACGCTATTTAATATTTGAAGACATCCAGCTAGGACGGCAAATGAAATAGCTGTGGCATTTCCTTCTAGTGCTTGAATGTTTTTTAGAGCTAGTTCAAATAAAACATTGGTCTCTTTGTATCGCTTAGCTTCATACAGTTTTATAGCTTTTTCAACAAAACTGGATGATTCTTGATAGATCGAAGAAGGGGAGCGAAGAAGGGTTACCGAGCTTCTAACGGTATTAATTAAATTTCTCTGAACATTGAACCTTTCAATGAGCTCTAGATCTATTTCATAAGTTAAACGACTGTCCCGGAAGTCTAAAATGCTTTCAGCTGTAAGGGAAAACTTGTCATCTTCTATTGAATTCCATAAAATCTTAGTAGTTTGAACTTCGGCTTCCCAAGGTTCACTCCCAGTCGCCCGTGTCTCTTCATACACTTTCTTAAAAATGTCCATGAAGTCCTGTTGCCATAAAAATTCAATTTGACGAGATTTATTGTACAAAGCCATTTTATCAGTGATAACTTGTGAAAAGAGCTTACCACTCAACAGAAAGTACGAGTCTTTATTAGTAATTCCTCGAAGACTTGCTATTATCTCTTTTTCCCTTTCTTTTGTATCTAAATATTCAATATCTCCAAAAGCAATACTTTGAAGATATTTGTTTATAATGGATAACTGATCACTCGTAGCTTTCACAAAAAGATAATAGACTATTACTAATAAAAGATTGACCAAAAGGACCTAAGATCTAATTTATGTTTGAGATGGTTATTAATGAATCCAAAGCTGTCCCAGGTTGAAAAACTACAACACGAAATGAGAGAAGCTAATATTGATATAATAATTGCACCACTCGGTATTAATTTCAGATGGCTATATAAAATCAAGGAGGAACCATCAGAAAGACTGCTTATCACCATTATTGGGTCAGAAGATACACCAAAATTTCTTGTTCCTGCTTTTGAATCAGATCGTATCAAAAAAGTGACTGGTGTCTCAGATGTTACGGAATGGGAGGAAACTGAGAATCCTTTCACAATATTAGCTAATGATATAATCCCAAAGAGTGTAAAAACGATTGGTATTGAACCAAAATTGTGGTTTTCTGTGTACCAATCTATATCACGTTGTTTACCTGGAAAAGAGTTCGTTAATGTAGAGAAATTATTTAATTCACTACGAATGGTAAAAGATGAAATCGAAATAAAGAAAATGCAGCAGGCATACAAAAAGACTAGTGAAGTAATAATCAAAACTCTTTATAAACTTGAACAGGGATTGACTGAATATGAAGTTCAGAGTATACTTAAAAATCGATTACTCTGGGGAGCTAATGAATCCGTCTTCAATTTAGTCCAATTTGGAGATAACTCTGCATTGCCTCATTATCATGGGGGCGATAGACGATTAAAAAGGGATGATGTAGTATTGATAGATGCAGGAGGTACCGTTGAAAACTATTGGGGAGATATTACAGTTACTAGTGTTTTTGGAAAAGCGAGTGATAAATTTAAAGAGATCTTTGAACTTGTAAACCAAGCAAATATTCGTGGGAAAAAATTAGCGAGCCAAGGACGGACTCCACATGATATTGATGTGGGGACTCGTGATGTAATATCTAAAAAAGGGTACGGAAAATTCTTCACACACCGTACTGGTCATGGATTGGGCCTAGAGGTACATGAACACCCTTATATTCTTGAAGGTAATAAAACTCCTTTGAAAACAGGTAATTGCTTTACTATTGAGCCTGGTATATATCTTCCAGGAAAATTTGGAATTAGAATTGAAGATGACGTTATTAAAATCGATGACGGAATTTCTGCAAGTGAAATACCACGATTTGAGCTTCTGGAGATATGAGTAGACAAATCTGACTCGTTGTTTATGTACGAATATATATAAAATAATATGACTTAGGGAAATAATGAGATTCAACAAAGGAGACTCATCAAAGGATGGAAATTCGTAAAATCCAAGTTACTGGAGCGGGGGACACTAGGATTATCTCTTTACCCAAAGATTGGGCAGCACGTCATCAACTCGATAAAGGATCAAATGTTGTTATTAAAGAAATGTCCTCTGGTGAATTATTGATTTATCCAACTGAAATTCCTATAGAAAAAAGAATAACCAGAATTCAAGAGTCTGCACATGTAACTCGTGATATTCTTGCCGCTTATCTGTTAGGAAGCGATGTAATAATCATTGAATCAAAAAAGGGTACTCCTCTTCAAAAAAAAAGTGTAATTCGAGATCTAAGTCGACAACTTGTAGGTTTAGAAATCCTTGGGGAAACACAAGAAAGTATCGAGCTACACTTTTTAATTGATTCAAGTTCACTCCCAAATCCCCGCGAATATGTCCACAGATGCTTCTCTATAGCCAATCAGATGCAAAGTGATGCAATATCTGCTTTCATAAATGACGATATTACCCTCGCAGAAGAAGTTATCGAAAGAGATGTAGAAGTAAATCGCTTATATTTCCTCATTGTAAGAATGCTCAAGATAATGGTAAACGATAAGCGGGAAATTTCTAATATCAGACCAACAACATGTTTGGATTGGCGTATGGTAGCAGCATATGGTGAAAACTTAGGAGACGCTTCAGTTGATTTTGCTACAACAGTAAAAAAGAATCAGAACATGAAAAGTACACTTACTAAGTCTTCATTAAATAAGATAAAAAAATTAAGTAATTTAATAACGATGGCATTAGCTGAGAGTTTGGATTCGTTTTTTGCGGGAGATGTTCTCGCTGCTGAAGAGCTAAAGCATAGAATTGATAATCAGTTAAAAAATATACATAAAGAAATTCAAGAAGACATTTCCAAACATGATAAGGAAGTTGTTTCTAAATTAACTTCACTAATCAGTTTTTTGGGCCAATTACGAGAAGTAGCTATAGATATTGGAGATTTAGTCATAGCAAATGACACCTCGTTAAATGGTCATTATCTTCGGGATTGACGGAATCAGTAACGAAATGCTAATATAGAAAACTATAGGACTCCCCCTCAGTAAGGAAGGATAATCTATGTCCATTAAAGATCAAATCGTAACTAATTTGGAACAGATAAGACCAGCTCTTCAACGAGATGGTGGCGATGTCGAATATGTTGATTATGACGTTGATAGCGGTATTCTTAAGGTACGTTTAATGGGTGCCTGCCGAGGTTGCGCCTATTCACAGATGACACTTTCAAACGGAATAAAAAAAGCTCTTCAACAGAATTTTCCAGACCTAAAAGACGTTGTTTCAGTATAGAGATTTTTTTTTAAATCTCTTGTGATATGGGGAAGGAATTTCTATTTTCTATATGGCATAACTGTCACTTAGTTAGCTTAAAATTATTTTCTTTGAAAAGTACTCAGTAAAGCATAATGTTAACCTAAGAAATATTTCCACTTCAACAGCAGTCGAAGCTGGGATAAAATGAATCCTTTAAATACAAGATTTGAAATATTGATTCATAGAAACGAGTGATTAGTTGAGTTGTTTGAAGACAGAAGTTAAAGAGTTCAACAAGAAATCGTTGACGGAATCCAACAGGGGTAAGATAATACAGAGTCTGTCACAAAAATTGATTAATCTCAACTCTCCTAATGCAATTCTTAGAACCTTACATTTAATTCTAAAGGATTTTTATTCCTTCTCATTTTTATTCTTGAGTAGTCCAACTACAAGACCAGGACTATTGATCTGTCCAACAAGACATATTTTTTCGTCTAAAGATGTTTCAGAGTTTTTAGACGACCTGAAAAAACAAAAACTTGATTCTGATGTTTCATATCATCGTTTTGGTGAGCTTAGTACAAACTCCATTTCACTTGGAGGCAAGATTATTCAAGAAATGCTCATTTCTCGCATTGATACTAAACATACACCGCATTGCTTCTTCGGCTTGATTAGTTTTGAAGAACCTTTGGGTTTTCAAAAAGCAGATCTTGATTTCTTTCAGACTATTTCGAGCTTATTAACACTCAATTATGTAAATATTGAACTTAAGAAGGCATTAAAACGCGCCAAAACGCAAATTTTGGATGATTCACAACGGTTGCAAAGAGAAAACGAGCAACGATCCGAATTACTTAAAAAAATCAAGTCACAGACACAGGAGCTTCGACTAAAGACTCAAGAGGTTGAAGAGTTCGTGTATAGCATTAGTCATGATTTGAAAACTCCTGTCATTTCTATATTAGGCTTTATTGAGACTTTAAAGACCGATGCGGGGAATATTCTTACATCAGACAGCTCTTTTTATCTTGAGCGAATGAAACATAATGCTCATCATGTCATAGCAATGATTGATGAAATACTTGAATACTCTCGTATTGGAAGATTTTCACAAGAAAGAACTTCAGTTAATCTATCGGTAATTCTAAATGAATCTCTTAACAGGTTTTCGCAAGACTTCCGAAGTAAGAATATTAAGGTAGAGTTGGAGACCGAATTTCCTGATGTCAATGTTGAATTGAATCGAATGGTTCAACTTTTTGATAATTTAATAGGAAATTGTATTAAATTCATGGGAAACCAATCTTCTCCTTTAATAAGGATTGGTATTAGTGATCAAGACTCTGAATATGTTAAGATTCATGTAAAAGACAATGGAATTGGGATACCAGAAAATTCATTGACTCAAGTATTCAATTTATTCACCCGAGCATCAAATGTGAATGAAGAAATAGAAGGGTCAGGTATTGGACTAGCACAAGTAAAGAAAATTATCGAAACCCATGAAGGTAAGATATGGTTGGAGAGCAAAGAAGGAGAGGGAACAACTATTTCATTTACTCTTCCTCTGGCACCCCTAGAAAATTCAAATTAATCGTCTAGGAATATTTTTATTTGTTCAAACAGCTCTTGGGCATCTGGATCAGTAGTAAAGTTATGTCCTGAGTGTGGAAATGTGTCAATCTCTATTTTTGCCTCTGGACTGAATTTTTCATTGGTTACTTTATCAATTTCAGTAACCTCAATTGTATCATCCAGGTTTCCATAAGCAATAAGCGTGGGTACATTAATCTGCATTGATCGCTTTTGAAAATACCGACGAAGGCTCATATACTGGGAAATTGCCTTTGTAGGATAATAATAATAAGCGTAGAGGTCATGATCTAAATAATATTGGAGGACAGAATCTCCTTTATACACGAATTTGACAAAATATGAAAGAATAGGTGTTAAGGTAGCTAATTTTGATTTCAAACCAAATGCAGGAGCTAATAGAACAAGTTTTTTGAAATTGATATCGTGGTTCTGATGAATTAGAAGCACTGATAGAAGAGCGCCCATTGATATACCAATAGGTATGATCGTATCACATTTCTTAGTTAGAAGGTCTAATCCTTCTGTACAGGAATTTAACCAATCTAGATACGAATATTTTGGGAGATCACGATAATTGGTTCCATGTCCTGCTAAACGTACACCATGAACACTAAAGCCTTTTTTATGTAAAAATTGGCCAAGAGATAGCATTTCTGTGGGCGACGCAGTGAGTCCGTGAGTTAGAAGAACACCTGTCTCCGATCCGTCAAAATAGAATGGTTTTGCGCGTTTTTTCAAATGTTCTAATTTATCCTGTTGATCATCCATGGTTTAGCACCATAATTTACTAATACATACCTCTAAAGTCTCATAGAGTAGTTGATTACTAGAAAAACCTACCTTCAATAATACTCAAGAATCGTTTAATGAATGATATTTAATTAGTTGCGAGTAAGTTCATTCGAGAGGCAAACAAATGAAATCTTCGATCATTCCTTCTTATAAACGCTTATACGTTGGAGTGTTATTAATAGGTCTTTTTTCAATCAATGTTATGTCTGTGATGGTAGTCGCCCAATCTGATGTGAAATCAGCCACAAATGAAAAGTCGAAGTTAATAAGATTAGTGCAAACCCAACTCGACCGTTTTAATGGTGTGAATGCCATAATGGCTCAAACTTCAACAAGCTCATTAGGAGTATTATTCGGTACAGCTAATAATGCTTTTCCATTGTCATTCTTTGCCGATTTTACTCAAAAACTTACTGAAATCGAATTTCAAAATCATCAGGGTACAGTAACAAATCGAACTCAACTGATGACCCGAAATACATTTCTTATCAAGCTGGTTAGAATTGTTGAATTTGATACTGGAGGAACTGATAACAAATATAATAGCTCTTTTCTCTCCCCAAGTATAAAAAAATTCATTGATTTGTCTACAGTGAAATTTCAGATTAATGCTAGCCGATCTTCTTCTAATGAGTCCGCTACAGAACTGAGTTATCATTTAGATTTCTTTGCTAATGATTTACAGTATTTACCATCCAGATTTCCAGCTCCGACAAATAATCTTGACTCTTTAGTGTTTTCTATTGACTTTGAGGTTGAAAAATCTCAAGTTGTTGTACCTACGATTCCCAAGATTAGGATTCGTTCAGATGGAAACGGATTTACGGTAACTCGATCTACCGACTCTCGAACGGTAGAAGCCATACGTTTTGCCCCTCAACTCAAATTTTCTTGCAATATTAGTGGATGGGATTTTTCTACATCCACATCCCAACTTGTGCTACGACTCGAATTTTTTGCGCACGAAGAGATTTTGGGGTTAACTTCTAGAATTGAAAATATAACTCTCACTCGTGAAGTCTTACAGAAGTCCGATCTTCTTGGCCAGTTTAAATTTTCTACATTACTCAATGGTCAAACGCAGAGTCATATTTTAGATCAATCTAGCGCTCAAGAGGTTAACTATACAGCTGATTCTTTCGCTAACAAACGTTTTTCTCTTGGTAATTCACTTAGAGACTTTTTGAAATTCATATGGACTCAAAACGTGAGCGTGGATGGGGTAAACCGCTCTGTTAATTTTCAACCCTTCTCATCAGATAGGGTAGCCATGTCATTGAGTCCTTCTATTAGTCCTATTGCTCAGACCGTATTTCTCAGTGGAGGTTTTATATTTCCACAGGGAGATGAAATATATTATGACCCGGAACTCCAAGTAGAAGAACTAAATCCAATATTTAAAATACTTCCTGCGCCGAATAGAGTAATTCTGGAAAGCTCAAGCCAGATAGTCATCATTAGTGGCTTTTTTGTTGGGATATTAATCATCATTCGTAATCGATTCTACAAATGACTATAGATTAGTATAATTGCAGGAAGATAGAGGTATACATGTGACTGAGAGAAGCTCTCCAACTCTTGAGAATACGAAAGTTCTTCAGGATATTTATGCAGCTATCGGCCACGCAATACGATTTGACATCGTACAATATTTAGGAACTTTCCATCGACCAGTTCAGTATACGGAATTAGTTGAATGGTTACAAATAAAACCAGGATCCTTTTATTTTCATGTGAAGAAATTAAAAGACCTTGTTAAACAAGATTCGGAAAAACGATTTTTGCTGACACCTTTAGGTAAAATACCTATAGATATAATGAAATCTGGGGAGATTGTACACTTAAAATATCAATCTGAAGATGTAATTGATGAAACAGACGAAGTTTTACCCGAAAGATTCTCAATCAAACTATTTGGAGAATTTGTGAGAAAAAAAACCTTTAATAGGAATTTCCAACTTTTTATTGGTCTGATGGTTCTAGGTCAAATTTTGATACTTGATATTGCGAGATTAGGGATGATTCCGTTTTTTTTTGATGGAGGGCTCTATTTTGGGCTAATCGGGTGTATTCTTGAAGCTATAAGTTCATTAATTGTTATTTGGATTTTATTAGAACTTGTGATGAGGTATTATAGTCCAATCAAAGGATTTTCATATGAGCTATTAACTGGAATTCCAATTGCTCTCAGTCCTCTATTCGTGTATCCGATCCTGGTATTTTTGTCAGAACACATTTTTATTTTTGCATTTCTACCAGACATTATAGCAAATGCTCAAATATCGATCATCCTTTTATTTTTCTTTCAGATAATTTCTGCGATATTCCTTGTACAACTTCTTCAAGTGATTAAATCAGTTAGCTTTGAACGCGCTCTGATTCCAGTTTTTATTGTTCTCTATGGCTTTAGTATCCTCAGTTTCTTTGTTTCCAGTCTCTTCTAGATTAATAGATCTGGATTCAACATCTATTGAAATTTCGAAAATTTCCTTTGAAATATAAATTATCACTAAGATCAAGTCTGATTTCGAATTAAGTATAAGAGCTGTATTAAGTTGAATTTATAGAAGATTTTAGGCCAATAAACAAAAATACTTAGCTATTTTGTCTGTTATTTGACTAACTAACTGTTTTAGTTACTTTTCAACAAATGTATAACGAGAATTCTATAAGGCCCCTTCGGTATGATACAAGTAGATCAATCAAAATAATTATGGTGATTATTCACTTGAAAAAACTCAACTCAAAGAAAAGTATGATAGCAATTACTTCTGCTATACTAATGCTTGGAATCGTACTCATTCCAAGTACTGCAGTGTCAAGCCAGTTAACCAATACTCCAATTCCTGTGTCTCGTCCAGATGGAACCTTGCAAGGTTTATTGCATAGAAATATCCTTGGATTAATGCGGGGTATGGAAAGTGCTAACTTTACACCCGACAATGTATATTATGGGGTGTATAATAGTGAAGGTGGTTATACTTATGCTAAGAAAGATTCTGTAGAAAGAAATATTGCACTAAATCTTAGTGCAATTAAATTTCTGGTTAATAAATCTGTCGAACGAATGAAAACTGATGGTTCTATTGAACAAGGAACTTTAACATTCATGCAAATGCTTCTGAATCAGCTCGGTAACCATACAGAGATTAGCATTTATAATAAAATTACTTCAGATGCAGTGATTAACAGTTATCACAATCGAAAAGCCGTTACAATCCTTTACGATAAAGATCGAAGTGTTTTAGATACTTTTGAGACCATCAGGGATAATGGTACTGTGTCCTCTCAGCCTTTCACTGGAGATGAGATTCTAACAAATGTCTTTATGTCACTTGTCCAGGATAAGGTCACTGGCTCGTACCAAATTATGAACCGATGGCAATATGAAGATGAGTCTTCTGGGGAACTTCTCAGAAAATTCATTGAACAATTATCTTACCGAAGGGAGCTTCAATATCTATTCAGAGTACCCAATATTAACATAATGAGTGCTCTTTCAGCTCCATCACAAAATCTATCAGCGACACTAGCTGAACCCAAAATTCTTGAAAGAGGTACGTTTGAGATTTCTCAGCTAAGAATCGATAAACTTGACCTTACACGAATCGAAAATAATCTCATTGTTACGGAGTATGATTATACCTACTTAGAGCATCATTTGCTGGGTACATTGGTGTACAATGATACAAATGAAAATGGTTACATGGATCTCGGAGTAAACAAGGTCGGTCTAGCAGACAATAGTATTGCCTATCCTACGATCGGAGATGAAGCCCTCTATAGATTTGATATGAAAGATATTACCGACCGTTCATACAGTCGACCCACAACTACTGAAAATGTATTAGAGTTTGGATCAAACTTTACTGATGTTTCAGGATACCTTCAACCGTTGGAAAGAAATCAAGATATTTCCTTGTTCAATGTTTCCACTAATGACCTACATACAATCGATGAAGTCTCAACACTATTTCATTTTGAAGTTGACAATGATCTAGGACGTGTTGATCTCAAATTCGATTATATTATTGGTGAATGGAGTAATTCCGCTGATTTAGTCGGGTTAAGTCTCAATCAACTAATGGGAACAACTGTGTTTGATGCTCAAATGAAGAGAACTATCCAGTGGAGAGATGAAAATAACATAGATGTAGCTCCTGACAATGAGAATTCTACAAGGATTTCTCGCTTTAGATTTTCAGATTCAACTGCCGAATTTGCGGAAATTCGATTAGATGATATACCATATTTATGGAATCAACAATCCTGGGAAACCGCGGTCGGACAACTAATACCAATGAATTTAATCGATGTTGCTTACGGTTCTATATCATCTGAAGCTGACATGATTCGTATTATGCGAGCAGGTACCTCACGAAAAACGTATCTCTATTCTATCTCCTACCCCAAATGGGAAGGTAAAGAAATTCTACACGACCCCGCATATGCAGTACTTGCAGGCAGTGGAAGTGAAGCTACCGATGAACCCACAGGTTCCATTCCAGGGTTTGAATTCTTAGCGTTATTCGTTGCTATTCCTGTTTTATCTGTTGCTACGCGTCGTCGCCGTTCTTAGACCCGTTTGGGTCTCCCTCTTTTTTTTATTTTTAATTATTTACCCCTTAATATTTCCGATGGGAACTAGTTGTGCGATTTTCCTAGATAAATCAGCGCCATGAATAGAGTCGATAACATCGTTGATATTCTTATAAGCAAAGCCAGCTTCTTCCGCTAGTCCAGCCATCGATGCAGCACGTACATAGATACCTTTTGCTTCCATCTGACTACGTAATACGTGTCCCTTGATCTTTTTCTTGGCTTTAGATCGAGACATTGTTCTTCCTGATCCATGAGCAGTAGATCCGAATGAATTTCTCATTGCAGCTTCAGTTCCAGCAAGAAGATACGAACCCGTTTCCATACTACCTCCCAAAATGACTGGTTGACCTACAGATTTATATATACTTGGAATATCTTTTGAATTTGGCCCAAAAGATCTTGTTGCTCCTTTTCGGTGAACGATGACTTGACGAGACTTTCCATCAATTAAATATTCTTCCTGTTTTGCAATATTGTGAGCAACATCATAAACTAAATTCATTTCCATATCTTCAGCAGTTCTACCGAAGATTTGTTCAAATCCCTTTCTTACATGGGACATGATAACCTGACGATTAGCAAATCCAAAGTTTGCAGCTGCAGACATTGCTTTCAGATAATTCTGTCCCTCTTTGCTATTAATTGGGGCTGCAGACAACTCCTTTTCATAAATTGGAATATTCCATTTAGTCTCCATTTTGTTCAGAAACTCACGTAAGTAGTCCGAGGCAATTTGGTGGCCAAAGCCTCTTGATCCACAGTGGACCATAACGACCACTTGATCTTTATCTCTTACACCCATTATCTTAGCAGTATCTGGATCAAATATTTGGTTAACCGTTTGAACTTCGCAGTAGTGATTACCTGAACCAAGAGTACCTAGTTGTTTAATCCCTCTTGATTTAGCTTTATCACTTACAACGCTAAAATCAGCAGCAGTAAGACAACCATTATTCTCTTGTTTTTCTAAATCTTCATCCCACCCATATCCATTCTCAATACACCATTCAGTCCCTTTTTCTGCGACATCACGAAATTGCTGCATAGAAAGTGGTACAGATCCCTTTTTTCCAACCCCAGCAGGAATTAGATCGTACAGAGTATTGATGAGTTCACGAATCTTCGGCTTCACTTCCGCGACTGTCAGATTTGTGGTAATCATTCGTATTCCACAATTGATGTCAAATCCAATTCCCCCAGGACTAATTACCCCTTTATTAACATCAAATGCCGCAACACCCCCAATGGGGAATCCATATCCCCAATGGGCATCTGGCATTGTCATAGCATGACCAACCAACCCAGGAAGTTTACTAACATTAATTATTTGCTGAAAAACTCCTCTATCTAGCATTTTATATATAGAGGGGTTTCCATATATCTTAACTGGAGCATTCATTCCTAAATCTGATTTTTTAGGAATTTCATGAGTATATTCATCAATTTTAACTGCGTGATCCTTGACTGACATTTTCGCACCCATTTCTTAAGACTTTGTTATAAATCAAAGGTAACTCGAGCTTCCCAACCATTCTCATTCTGTCTTACAAAGAGTTGGTAGAAAGTTATTGCTTTCACATCCGTAATAGTACTTACTTCATCATTAAACTCCTGTCCTGTTACATTAGCGGAAAGAGTGTATAAAGAAGTTTCTGGAATTAGATTTATTGAAAGCTCACACTTCTTAAATATGAGAAATTCTGCGTCTTTTAGAAATATTAATTCTTCGAGGAATCCAAATAATAATTGTTCTAGGTTTTGATGTTCGAGTGTGATATTCTTTTCAATAATTTCCTTAATGGTGTGTACTTCAACACTAGTTTCCATTAATGCAAGGAAACCAGCATGAAACAATTCCTCTAGAGAATTGCCGAATAGATCAAAACAGGCATCAGCAATTGCAATATCTTCTATTAAACGATATGAGATAATAACCACCACCATTAGGGTAGGAATCCCTGTTTTTCCAATTCTTGAAAAGGATTTATTTACTAAGACTAGAACGTTCTATCCTTAAATTATATCCTAACTGTCACCCCCAATTTTCTAGCTTTTTGGATTGATTTTACCAATCTCTCCATTTCTGAAAAATCAGAGCTGGAAAAACGAGGATAACTTGTATTTAGATGGCAAGTGCTGACAGAAAGAATATCCATCTAATTGAAAACAACAACGCGATACCTAGGATTTAATGAATAGTATTTTCAACCTATTGTTGGAATTTCTACCGATGTATTGGCCATCTCTTTAAATTTTTCAGCCATGGATTGATCTCCAACAATTGCTCCATAATGCATTGGAACTACTAATTTAGGCTGTAAAATTTTTGTTGCTTCTAGCGCTTCTGAAACGGTCATTACATATGTACCACTCACTGGAAGAAGCGCTACATCTGGTTTGATATTATTCATTTCAGGAATATTATCTGTATCACCTGCATGGTAAATTTTGTGTCCATCCATATGAACAACTACACCAATTTTTTTGTCTTCTTTCGGATGAAAAGGAACTCCTTCGGATCGAAATTTGTTAATGTTGTATGCTGGAACTATATTAAACTCTATTCCTTTAACAGTAATATTATCTCCCGGTTTGACAAAATGAGCTTTTTTGCAATTAAGTGTAGTTAATTGTTCCTTCGCCATCGCAATACCAATTACTTCCGTTTCAGGAGATATAAATTTCTTTATGTCTTCTATACTACAATGATCTCCATGTTCATGTGTGCTGATGATAATATCAACAGAATCATAAGATGATCCTTCAACTTGAAAAGGATCAATACAAACTTTTTGATTAGCTGAATCTGTCAGGAGAAATCCAGCATGTCCTAACCATTGAATGCTTACACTCTCAAAATTAATCAAGATCGACCACCATCACTGAGTTCGCTAGACTATTTAAGAATCTTTTGAGGAGGATTTAACAGACTTGATGTTTTTCACTATTCTGAGTGATTTTGGGTAAACACATGAAAGATAAAGAATATCTGCTGGCTGTTAAGACTTATTTGACACGATATTATAGTTCTGAGCTAGTTTCAATAATTCTATTTGGATCATTAGCGGATAACCAAGGAGATCAAACTCATTCAACAGATGTAGACTTATTGATCATCATCAAGGATACTTGTCCAATTCCAATTTTCAACAAAATTAATCGTGAATTATTGGGGATTGAAGCCCAATTTAAACCTACTAAGAATTCTTTTTATGATCTTTTTAGGAAAGGACTACAAAATGCGACAGGAATGTTCATAAATTTATTTATTTGTCGTCATTCTGATTTTACAACTAGAAATTTCACAGGTGTTTTTGGAGTCAATCCTTTAATGGCGTTTTTATTTGCCCCCAAGACATCTGTTTGGATATCCTTGCAACAAAGACACAAAATCATCTGGGGAGAGGAAATATTTGCAGGGAGTAAAGAAGATGCCTCTATGCAATTTTCTGATGTCCTTAGGTCCTTTTCTATGAATCTTCTCTTAAGCCTAGGTGCTATTAGCTTGAGTTTTATAATGAGTTCAATGACACAATTTGCAATGGAAGCGGTTAAATGGAGTCTTTTTACCTGGAAGAACTACTCGAATCTTCCCAATACTTCTCTCCCCATGATCTGTAGTGAATATGCTCGAAATGCTTCTACTTCTGAAAAGCGACTCCTTTCTGCTTTTCTAAATTTCCGTCAGACACAAAAACCAGACAATTTCTTATTATTATTGGCCCCCCTCTTTATTTTCAGTCTACATCATAAAATAATGCAACTACTGAAAGTAAAATCATGATTTTAGGGTCTGTATATGTCTGGGGTGCGTGGAAACATGCTAGCTTCTCTAACATGTGATAAGTTCGCTATCCATCTTACTAATCGCTCAAAACCTAATCCAAAACCTGCGTGTGGAGGCATACCAAATCTAAACATCCGAAGGTACCATTCAAATTTAGAAACTTCAAAACCCTGACTTGTTATTCGTTCTTCTAAAACCTTGTATTGTGCTACTCTCTGACCTCCACTGGAAAGTTCACCAAATCCCTCTGGAGCCATTAAATCCAATGAACGTGTCAGTTCTGAGTTCGTTGGATTTACCGCATAATACATTCCCCGTAAATGCACGGGAAATTCTGTTATGAAAAATGGTTCATTAACCGATTTGGATAGTGCAGTTTCTCCTGTTGCTCCAAAATCCTCGTCAGTTTCTTCTTCAATGTCCATATCCAAGATCATCTGTTTTGCTTCTTTGAAAGTGATCTTTTTAAAAGGAGTTTTTGGAACAGAAATCTCTCGATTCAATTGAGTGAGCTGATCTTCTCCTTTACGTACAATTTCAGAGAAAACAAAGGCTATTAGGTCTTCTTGGACTTGCATGATTTCTTTTTCTGTTGCAAATGCGATCTCATTCTCAACCTGCCAAAATTCAGTCATATGCTTGGGTGTATGAGATTTTTCAGCTCGCCATGAGGGAAGGATCCCAAACACCTTATCATGGCTAGAAAGAGCAGCTTGCTTATAAAATTGACATGATTGTGCTAATACTGCAGGTTGATCAAAGTAATCCAATTTAAATTGTTCTGCTCCCCCTTCGGTGGATGCTGTTAAGATAAAAGGTGTGAAAATTTCTGTAAATCCTTTTTGCTGAAAGAATGTTCGTGTTGCTTGAGCAATAAGGCTTTTCAATTTTAATACGGCTACAACATCTGGATCTCGTATGGATATTTCTCTATATGAAAAAACAGTATCAATATCCATCTTAGTTTTCTTTTTAGTTAAATCTATTGGAACTTTTGGCTCAGCTATTGCATGTATGATTACTGCAATAGGAGTCAATTCCGCTCCTAACTTGGATCGGGAATCCGATTTAACTTTCCCCTGAATTGATACTACAGATTCAAGAGTCAATGTTTTACACGTTTCCCACACTTCTTCGCTTACGCTCTTCTGATGAAGTGTAACCTGACAAATACCTGAAGGATCACGCAATGTTAGAAACATTAAACGCCCTTTATCACGTATTTGTTGTATCCAACCGCCAATTAATACTTCTATTCCATCATTTTGGCTATTTACTTCTTGAGAACTGTGTGT
>DXJL01000180.1 GCA_019057635.1 Candidatus Heimdallarchaeota archaeon | reverse complement strand
TGGAATTCTTTCTCTCTACTGGCTCAAATGGAAACATCCGCGTCGGAAATAACCGTCTTTTTGGATTTTTTGCTCTTAATTGCATTTATTTTAACAGTTATTCTCTCTATATTTGTATTAGTCAAATTTAAACATTTATCCTTCAAATTCTTGGCAAACGTGAGAAATATTAAGATATTCCCGGAAGAAAATGCCCTACTATTAACTAATTCAGTAATAATCATCACTTTCGAACTTCTTAATGCCTACCTTCTTAATTTGGATCAAAATAATGCAGGTATAGGCATTGGTGTTCTCTTAGGACTCCATGCTATTGGAATAGTTATTGGATTTCTGATTTTTGAGTATAAATCAAAAACTCCGTTAGCAAATCGATTTAAACTGTCGGGTGATGATAGTGGTGTTCTTCCAAAGTAAAAAGGGAGAACATGGAGGTAACTTTAGAATACATTCTGTGTGGCACTTAATAATGATCTGGGATCCTCAATAAAAACGGGAATCGCGGCAGCACCACGTTTTACTTCAATATCATCCATACCTAAAATTCGTACAATTTCCTTGAATCGGTTTCTGATCGTGACAGGAGTTGTTTTAGCTGCTCGAGCAATTTGTTGTTGAGTTCGTCGTTCTCCTGTTTTTACACCTGATATATAAAGACACGCAGCGGCAATTGACATTGGATTTTTACCTACAGTAATTCCACACTCTCGTGTTTTAATCGCAATCTTTACAGCAATCATCCGTGTAGGCATAGATAATGACAGTTCTTCCCCTAAACGATGAATTAAGGCTTCATGTCTTCCAGAGTCAGGTTTGGTTCTTAAATGTTGAATTATTGTCCTAACACATCTACCCAGCTCTTTAGCTGAAACATTAGCATTAATAGATATATCTTTTAGTGTAAGGGGGATTTTCGTCTTACGACAGGCTAGATAAAGACTTGCTGCAATCATTCCATCTATTGATCGTCCTCGAATCAGATTTTTCTTGAGACACTGACGATAATAAGAGCTTGCCATTTGGGCCGTTCTTTCTGGCAATTCCATTTGACTACGTAGCCTCTTAAGTTCTCTCAAGGCAATTCTTAAGTTGCGGATCTCGCTTTCATGTGCGTGATTATCGACGTTTGTTAATCGGTTATAAGCTAGTCTTTTATTAGAAGATAATTTTCGACCTTTCCCATCTTTTCTAGATTTACTTATCTGAGTCTTAATTCCAAAATCAGGCTGGAGTAAAGAAAGTGGGGAACCGCCTCTAGAACGATTTTGTTCTTCTTGATAATCATAAGCTCTCCATTCCGGTCCCTGATCAAACATTAATGAATCGACTACAATCCCACAACATGCACAAATCCATTGACCTGACCTTGGATCAGAAACTATATTATCAACCGCTCCGCACTCTGGACATTTTTGATGTGATACATGATTTACTTGGCCCATAACTAATCGATCCAACACCCAATTTTATGTATTAATGCCTATCTAGAGAAATGTTCCGTTAATTTTAATTCTCATTTACATTTAAGAGGCTCAATCTTTACTCTGAAGAATTTTCTTATTATTCCAATTTTCTGATTCCAGACATTCAATTCTTTTAAAGAAAGATGTAAATATCGAGGGTCGAATTTCAGGGCCTAGTTAGAATGTTCGATAAAAGGACGATTTTTCTAGATCAATTCAAGAAAAACTCTCTCCACGTTCTACTTGCTGAATGAGCATATGATTTTTTCCATATTGAAATCATAGTATTTTTCATTCTTGCTTTTTGAGCTTCTTCTGAACTATCTTTCTTACATTTGAATACTGTAACCCCGCCTGGTATGAACTTCTTACAAGTGGACCTGACACTACGGCAGAGAATCCCATTATTTTGGCTTTTTTTTCCCAATATGTAAATTTTTTTGGTTCAATATAATCGTGAACCGGAATTGCATTCCTAGAAGGCTGAAGGTATTGCCCCAAAGTAACAATATCAACATGTACGTCTTTCAGATCTTTAAGCGAGGTAAGGATCTGCTCATCAGTCTCTCCAAACCCTAACATAATTGAAGATTTAGTTAAAATTTCAGGATCGATATCTTTTAGGGTTTTTAGAACGGATAATGATTGTTGATAGTTGGCTCTAGGATCACGAATTTTAGGTGTAAAAATTTCTGTCGTTTCTATATTATGACCAATTACTTCAGGTTTAGCTTTAGTAACGGATTTTAATGATTGAACATTACCTTTAAAATCTGGGATAAGTATTTCTATTAGTATAGAAGGCATTTCCTGTTTTATTGCCTTGATACAAGCAGCCAGATGACTTGCCCCTCCATCAGGAAGATCATCCCTTGTCACGGAAGTCAGAACAACATATTTCAGGCTAAGAGTTTTGACAGCTTCTGCAATCTTCAGAGGTTCATCAATATCTAGATATTGATGAGGATTTTTAGTATCCACATCACAGAATTTACAGGCTCTGGTGCAATAAACACCCATTAGTAAAAATGTAGCAGTTCCAGATTCCCAACATTCGGCTCTATTTGGACAAAACGCTTCTTCACAAACAGTATGAAGTCCTTGATTTTTAATTAGATTGTTAACCTCTTTAAATTTCGTTTCAGTTGGAAATTTAGCCCGAATCCAATCAGGTTTTGATGACCCTTTCACTTATACATCACACAACTAGATTTAGAGGAAGTACTCTGATTATGAGAGTCCGTGGTTCTCATTTATAATTAGATGCTTCTGATAGTACTATGAAGAACTGGTCAGTAGCCATTTATATCCTCAGAATATCGGCATACTTGCATCCTAACATCCTTTTAGACCTTCCAAGTACGGTGAAATTTACAATGTTGTCACAAAATGATCTATTAGATCTATTAGACTCTTTTTCAACAGAGCAAATATTATCTGGTATTTTATCTATACTACTACTTGTGATATTCCTCCTAGAACTAAGGAAGTATTTGAAATATCGCTCTTATCCTGATATCATGGAATTATCTGGTATAGGTGTGTTAGCAACAGGATTATTTGCATTAACAGGTGACATGTTATTATCAGGACTGGCTGGTATAATGGGTCTGATGGTTATTGGAACTTTTGAAGTACGTGAAAATCCAATATGGGTACGAATGATGGGAACCTTTACAATAAGTTATGGTTTCTTTTTCATTATGGTAGCAATTGGATATTTAACTTCAAAGGTTATACCATCTTTAGGTGCTTCATTAAAGAATTTCTTGGTTTCGGTTGGGTTTAGTAATGCAATTGAGATTCAGCAATTCTTTGTTGGCGTTGGTTATAATTTAATAATCTGGGTAATGGTTTTCACAGCATTCCTTCTATTTGGTCGTAAATTCATTGTAGTGACACGGTTTATAAGCCCCCAGATGACATATTTAATATTATATTTAGTCGCAATCTTGGTCATTCTTCAACTCGATTTTCCAGATATTGTAAAATATCCAGCAATCTTTGTAGTAAATATCTTTATCTACTTAATTTCGGGACCTCTACTAACAATCCTTTACGGAATAAAACCTCTTGATGATGAAAGGGTCAACTCAATTATTTCAGAGGTTCAGACAAAAATTAAAACACCGATTCGTAAGATTGGTATTGTAGAAGCCCCGATTCTAAATGCTTTCGCCTTCGGACCATGGTTTGATCAGCGAATTGCTTATATTGCTTCTGATTTAGATCAGTTCACCGACGCAGAAATTCGAGGAATAACGGCTCATGAATTAGCTCATGTACAGAGAAAACATACATTGATCTTACTTGGTATAACTGCTCTTGAGTTGATTGTGAAATTGATTATTGATGCTCCTGCGACCTATTGGGAATATGTATTTCTTGGTGAACAAACCTGGGACTTTTTATCGTTTTGGTTGTTCAATATAGCCTTATTTGCAATCTTATTGACATTTGTTAAAATGTTAGAAGGGCAAGCTGACAAAATAACTAGACAAAAAGGTTATGGAATTGAATTAGCAGAATCATTATATCGTCTTGAAGGATTTTATTATGGAATAGCAGGGGAAATTGGATTCAATACTCAGTTGATGACTGGAAAGAAACGTACTAAAGATGAAAATATTCGTTTTATGGGAGATCAAGCTTACTACTTGTACCAAAATCTTGCTCCTAGCCGTATGACTTGTTTCATGAATTTAATTGCCTCTCATCCGTTAACTTCAATAAGAATTGCAATGCAGGCAGATCATTCGATAGGAGCGATTAGAGCGGGTTTAATGATTTGGGGATTATTACTTCCAGGATTTAGAAACCGTTCTATTGCAAAATTGCAGAAATCCCATAATGAAATGGATCGTTTACTCTCAATGAAGTACTCTCGTGACTTTGGTAATATCAAAGACTATTTAGAAATTACCTATGAGGAAGAGACTGCTAAAAAAATTGTTAACCATTTTGTACTCGCAAAACCAAAAATAAAAAAGGAAACGACCATATGGGGGAAAGTTATTGGATATGAAATTACTTCAAGTATAGTTTCACCTATTGAATTTGAGTTAGAATTAGCTGATGGTACACAAATTACGATTCAAAAAAGTGATTACGATTTAATTATAGCTGATCCCAATCAAGAGTATTTCATGAAGTCAGGAAAGAGAGCGGTCTTAGAAGGGGTCGAGATAAAAGATGGTAAATTTAAGAAGTTTATTTTCACAGATAAGAAGAAGAAAATTTCCTCTCGCTCAACTGGTATAAGTTTAGCGGAATTTAATAAACCTAGTTACTGGTTCCTTTACAAAAATGGATCAATTCAACCATGGAAATTAAAAGAAGCAATACTCAACGACACATTCCAAACCTCATCTTTTCTGATGGAAGATGAATCACAAAATGAACGTCGCTTACAAGGGAAAGATCTGATTATTGATTTACCACCACAGATTCAAATGATTAGATCTAGGAATTGGGAGCTAGAAAAGCACTTCTTCTCGAGGTTGCAGGAAATAAATGAATCTTTCATTTTGTATGATAAAGAAGATTTTGATATTGGGTCGCCAACAAAAGTTATCTCAGTATCTAACGATATGATTGAATTCTTAGAAGGAAGAACAGCCAAAAGCTTAGCACCTAAGAAGGTTGATGCGATAGTTTTGAACTATCCTTTCTATTTTTTCAATTTACGAAGTGAAATGGGTATAGGAAATATTCTCTCATTGAAAATGTTCAATAGAGGAACTCAAAATAATTACATTGGACTTTGACTTCTCCAGTTGATAAAGTCACCTTCAACTGGGCCACAAGGTAGATTAATCATTTGTGACCTACACTAATAAATTCCAGTTGTCAGACAAATTTAATCATGGATGATTAATAACTTCTTCTGTAATTTCTGAAGCTCGATTTCGCCGGTTTTCTAGCGATTCTGAAAGATTTGATAACTCACGAGACTTCAATGATATATTTTCGCTTATTCCAGAAATTTTCCCTTCAATATCTTTTATTTCACTCTCACACTTAATAAGCTCGCCATTAACCTTTTTAAATTCAGAAGAGGCATCGTCTTTGTTTTTTTTCTTATGTAAATCATGCCATTCATTCTTATGTAAGTCAAATTTTCCCTCTTGAATATTTTTTAGCGCTCTACTCAGATTAGAGATATTCTTTTGTTTTAGATGCAAGCTTTTTTCACCTACATTGATCAATTCCTCTAGAAGTGCAGATATTTCAGGATTATTTTCAGGTTCATCTAAGAATTTTTGAACTGGGTTTTTTTCATAACTTAAAGCGGTGTTAACTAACCCAAACTCTCCCGAAACACTTCCTCTTTGGACTTCGCGTGCATACTTTTTGAATTTTTTCTTAAATGAGTTTAGATGGGTTCCCATTTCAATTTCTATCTCAGTTATCCTGATACCTCTCTGTCGAGAATTACTTATTATTGGATTACTTACTAGAGCTGTTCTAATGTCTTCCTTTTTGTCCCGAGATTCTTCAGCTACTTTCAGCTGAACTTCAAGATCCAATTTTTCCTCTTTTAGTTGTTCAGTCTTTACTCGTATATTTTCAATATCTCTAACGATTGATTCTAAATCTTCAATTGCCTTAACCACAGAATATTCTTCTTTTTGTAGATCACGGAGGTCATTGAGTTCAGAAGTAATTTTTGCAAAAGCAGCGTAGATGCCTCGCTTTTTAAGCATAAAATCAAGCCCCATAATTGCATCCACCTGGGCTTTTTCTTTATTAACATCATTAACCAATCTAGACAAATTTCTAACAAATTGATTAAGCTCGGATGATGTCAGTTGCTTCTTTTCGTCAGGAATCTTAAGTTTTGATGCTTGAGTATTAAAGACATGAAGGAGGGGGTTAAACGCCTTAAGAGATCGGAAATAGATCTTCCCCTTTTTAGTAATTTTCTGGACACCCTCTTCTGTGAGCTGAGGATCTGTTTCATCAATTAACTTCTGAGTGTCTTCAATGATTTTATTTCGGTGTTTTTGTATAGCTTTTCGAATTTTCTGGCTTTTATCAAAAGCAATATTTATTGTTTTCTTCCTACGCTTCTGGATTAATTCTATTTTCGTCTCTACTTCAGCCTTTGACATTAAAACACCTATTTTCTTGATTTAAAGAGAGATGATATATATAGTGCATCTAATCGAGCAATTAATAGCTCAAAATTTGGAGTTTCATCCTTCTCACCTTTGAATCCAACGGTAATATGATTTATCTTGCTATTTTTCAATGACAGTAATTCTAAATCTTGTGTAGAGTTAACTGTTGTTCCCCAAATTTGAGGAATTAATACAGATATTTGTTCAAACTCGTTAGCCTCCATATCAATGATGGAATCACTAGATTTTTTCATTCCAGTTAGCGGAAACCCGTTATCATCGCTGACGAAAGAAGCAACGACTCCGTTCTTTTCTCCTCCCGTTATCATCTGTTTAGACAATATTCCTCTCATCGATAATCGCATTTGATCCTCTAGATTTCTACCCATTGTATATATCGACCTAAATATGCGTAAATCGTTATTCAAACGAGGAATGAATTTTCATTTAGAATTTTCGCTTTAATGATCTATTTTATTAATATGGAGTAGGGAAACGAATTTTCCGAAAGGATAATATTTTCAAAGAAAGCCATCTCCTTCTGTCTAAGTTTCAGTAGTCAAGTCATTACTCGACGTGAAAGAGAAATGCTCATCCGTAGAAACCAAATAAATAAATATCGGAAACTGGTCGAAGGAACACTTCTTATAATCTTAGTGATCCTTCCTTTAACTGTTTTATCCGGTTCAGATGCCTCATTGTACGAATACCAACAAGCATCAAATGAATTTACTAATGAAACAACTTCAGATGAGATTACGTATAGTATGCTAGAAGAAAAGAGTTTCATTGGTAATTATTCCTTTGATCTAGAAGCTTTAGCAGATTACATTGACAGTCTTTACGATTCAACTCAAGCAATTTTCTTTGAGTCGGTAGATGGGTATTCTACATCAATTGCTACGTATGAAGCACTGGCAGTTTTGCGAATCTTCGGTTTGGATTATTATCAATTTTACTCTAAATGGCAAGATTACGAAGTAGCCATAGCTGACAAATTAATCATAGATCTAAAAGATGAAGATGATTCGGGAGGATTTCGTCTCAGCTCTATCGTTTCTACTCCTTCCCTTGAGGGCACTTTCGGTGTTGTTAACGCCCTTTGGCTAATGGATGAACTTACACTTAAATTAAAACCATTAACTCCAACTATTATGAATTACACTATTCTAGACACATTTGACCTAGATAATTTTGGTTTTCATGAGAAGGATAGCGAAGCTGACCTTAAATCAACGTTTCAAGCTTTATCAATACTAGATTTAGTTTACAAGGTAATCTTAGATGTAACAGATCCTTCAATTACACCAGCCGTTAATCAAACAATTCTGGAATTTATGACCAATTACTCATTAAATATTTTCAATTTTATTGAGAATACTTTAGTAAATAACACATATTTTTATGACAATACAAGCTATCGTACTCCAATTGAGGATACTTGGTATGCTTTACAATCAATTGCTATTCTTGAACACTTTTCCACTTTATTGGGAATTTCATTACCAAAAAATTTAATTGATTATCAATCACAAATACAGAATTGGTTACCCTTATTTCTTAAAAGCACAGGAATGACTGAAGGAGGATATGGCTTCTATGAGAATGCAACAACGAAAGAAACAGGAATCGTTTATGCAATCAGTCATTTACTGAATATTACTGACGATATTGATCATATAGGGGCATTAAGTTTCGTTAATTCTTCTCAATTCCTGAAACGAGAAAATCGAACTTATATCCAAACTGAAGTAATAGATATTGGAGGATTTGGCCCAAATAATGTAACACATTCTCAACTAGAAGTCAACCATAGAGTGAACATTCATGATACCTATTACTCCTCTTTGGTCTATTTATTATCCCTGTCTCTTTTTGAATCAATAGAACTTGATTTAGAAACCTCATATTTTCAAAAAAATCAATTTATCAATAAATCGAATTATCTTATTCAGGGAGTAATAACGTCCATCAATTTAGGGATGGATACATTTGACTATCAATCCCATGGTTCTCTCAGCTTAACTACAACAATTGATAATTGGGACATTACACATCCTTCCTATTCAGAAAATAATGAAGTCTTCACAAGGGAATCTAGTGCTATTTACAAGATAAATATTGAAAACGACAGCAATGGAGATTTTAACTGGACTCTTGGCTCTCATCAAATTGTTAATCACCTATCAATTCGGAATTTCCCTGTTATACGCTCTCCGGTATATCTGCAAAATTCTACGGTCATTGTAGGATATGCTCCAATATATGATTTCGCACCTACCTTAATTAAACCTGGTGATACATTAAATGGAACCATCTATTATCAAAATAGATCAGTAATCACTTATGAAACGATAAATGTCACTACTGGTAGTTTATCTGCAAATATCACTTCACCCGATGACCAGATTGTAAATCTTCTTTTATACGAACCTTTGAATGCGACGACAACCTCTTTTCAGTTTGAGATCCCCTTTGATAATCAATCACTCCTTGGTACATGGGATCTTGCATTAAGTTTTAATAACTCTTTGACATCAATAGAAACAGTTTTTCCTCTAGAGATTTCTGATACAGTCAGACTTGTAAATATTACCAAAATACCTGTATACTACCCAGGCGATACTCTAAATATTAATGTTTCACTAGAATACTCAAACGGTTTCTTTACACCTAAAGCCAATGCTACCTTACTCTTTATCAGTAATGAAACTCAGGCAGAAACCTTTGATGTTAAATTATCGCTTTATTCCGGCAACATTTATACGAGCTTCAATCAGTTATGTCCAATTCTATTTGTTGCTGGTTTTTATAATCTTTCAGTTAGTTTTAGTTGGAACACTTCCTCAGGCTATCAAATTAGCAAGGTTACCAACAGTACACTTACAAATATTCGATTTGGAGGAACCCCTGTTTTATATCAATCAGTCTTTATTACTGATAATAGGAATCTCTCCTTGTCTGAAAGCTACACAGTATTCTATGGAGAAAATCTCAATATAACATTTGTAGTAGGTATTGACACACCCTCGGGTATCTACAATATCACTGATTCAGAAGTTGATATGATTGGTGGACTTGTGAACATTTCTGACGAAACGTTATTTATACAGCGATTCAAAATGGTTCAAGCAAATGAATCCATCTTCATGAGCGCATTGATTAATCCGAATCTTGCAGAGACAACATTTGGAACACGATTCAAAATTAGATCAGAATGGAACAATTCCTATGTATTTGCCCGAAATCCTAGTGATCCTTTGAGCAATATTAATTATAACATAACTCTCTCTGGAGACTTCGCTATTATTAATACACAGTACTATGGTATAAACAAACAAGGAGATTTGAATGTTTATGCCATTGATACTTCTTCAGTCATTACTATTTCCTTTGAAGTAGTAAATTCTGAATTTAATAACATTCCAGTCCCAAATATTAATCTTTATGGCATACTAGATTTACAAGGCAAAATAGGAAGGCTTAATCAGTCTCTCCCAAGTATCACATCTGCTATTGAAGAGGACGGTACTCAAATCTACTTATTATCAATACCTCCAGCAAGTTTAGCACCAAATACCTATGAAATTGCAGTGTATACCACTACTGGAATTTCTCCAAACTTAAAAATAGGTAATTTAGCTCCTGGATTTAAAATCGTATCTACTCTTAACCCTAATCCCATCATTCAGCTCCATGAAGCAATGATATTGATTATGGCGATTACCCTTATTGGTTTACTTTATTTGAATATAAAGAGGGATCCTTAGCTAATTTAAAGCTAATTTCTACGAACCACTTTTCAAAGAACTGAGAGAGCTTAAGGATTTGGCTCCTAGAAATATTTGGAATGTGAATGCCAAGAAGGACTATTACAGGTACTTCGGTGTTTTTAGCAATTATTCGAGCTAATTTTCCAGCTAGTTCTGCATCTCTATGAGCTGGGATCGAAATGCAGTGAAAATTGGCTGACTTTGCACCATTTGCACGAATATATGGTAGGCCTACCCCCATACCCCCTAAATGTTCATTAGGGGTAACAACATCTATGATTAGACTATTTTGTTTTGAATATACATTAGCAAACAATTGAAAAGATTCAAAATTACTCTCGAATTGTGCGAGTTTCTTCATTTCTCTCATCAATGTCAGTCGAAATCTATGGAATTATTCCATTCTCAAAGTAAATTATTGTGTGAAAAGAGTTTGGTTAATTCTTTCTAATTAATTTCTTACTCCTGTTAATCAGTTTGTTCGGATACTCCCTGATTTTCTTCTTTCTTCTTTTTTTCCAGAATTTTCTCATTAAAGGTTTGAATATCCCCTTTTAGAGCATTGATCGCATTTTCCAATACTGAGATTTTCCCAGAGGCTACTCCTTTTTCTGATTCTAAATCTGAAAGGCGTTTTCTAACCTCTTCCGTTCTTTTTTCCTTTATTTCAATCTCCTGTTGAAGATTACCTATCTGATCATTTAAACTGATTTTGGAAACTTCTAGGCTTTGAATCTGGTCTTCTAGTGATTGAATTTGTGTTTTAAAATCTCTAATTTGTTGATCAAATTCCGTTTCTTGATTCTTCAACTTTGAATTCAATTCTTGTAGTTCTTTCTGAAGATCTTCAATCGATTTTCCTTTAGCTTCCTTTGAATCTTCGATTAATTGTCCCACCCCTGGCGGAGAACAGACAGGACAGGGTGCGCGAATATAGTATGAACCACACTTAAGACATGTTGGCATTTTTATTCCACTCCAAGGGTATTTTTCAGCTCATTCACTTCTTCTTCTAATGTAGCTTTGTTAGTTTCAAGGCTAAGAATTCTTGCTTTGAGAGCATTCGTTTCTTCGAGCAAGCTTTGATTATTACCTGTAACAACATTATTTTCCTCCTCCTTTTCCTTCAAAGAGGATTCTAGTTGCGAAATCTGTAATTTCAAGGGTTCTAAATCTGAAAGAAGGGTTTTTTCTTTTTCTTGAAGGGTAGAAATTTCAGATTTAACTTCCGTAATTTCTACCGTTTTAACTTCTTTTAACTGATTTAAACTCGCTTCAGTCCTCTCTATTGAGTCAAGTAATTCAATTGGATCGATTAATCTCACTGGACTCTTTTCTTCAACATTTACTGTCGACACAGGGGATTTAGGAGAATCATCGGGGGTACAAAATGTACATGAAGCTTCACTAAAATAGGATCCACATTTGGAACAAATTGGCATTATTAACTCCTCATTGTGATGTATCTTTGATCATAGGGAATAACTCATAATTTTTAACACTTTGCTTTTTTACTAGGTACAATCCTCATTCTAATGGGTATGTCTCCTAATTCATTTATTTATACTATTGTATTCGCTCCTTCCAAGCAAGAAAATACCCTCCAAATTCTGGGGTTTACAAGGGGAAGGTTAATCCAGAGAAAACCTCGCTTTAAAGGTAGGATTGTCTATTTTTACAAAAGGGAGATAATGTGGCGTCCACATCGCATTTTCTGGGAGGAACAAGGGAAATGGAAAGCATACCCCGCAAAAAATACGATTCAGGAAATAATTACTACTGCAAAATACATTTTTCTAACCACTGATCTATCCAATAAAGAAAAAGATGGATTAAAGCAATTTTGTAAAGACTTTTCTCTTCCAATAAAATTCTCAGAGCGAAATTTTTGCCCATTCTGTCTATTAACGGAAAAAATTACACTGCTAAAAACAGAAGGCAACTACAAAGCCTATGATCGGGAAGTATGCAAAGCTTGTGCCATGCAGGAATTAGAAAAAGAACTTCTGTCAAAAAAAATTAATCTTCTAGAAAATCCAGGTTTTAAAAAATACGCGGTTTCGATTCTGGATCGTTTTCATGATATACATCCAGTAACTGAGACATTAACTCAGGGAAATGCAAAACTTAGTGATTTGACACTAATAAAGAAAGTAGAGACAACAAATACGCCTGGTGAGGTACGTTCGGTTCAGAATACGCAAATCGATAAGTTTTTAAAGAAATCCTTAAAAAAACGTGGAATAGAAAGTCTATTACCAATCCAAGCAGAGGCTTTAAAGAAAGGATTACTTGAAAACAACAATTTGCTAATTATCGCTAATACAAGCGCAGGAAAAACGCTAATAGCAGAAATTGCTGGGATTAGAACTTCACTCGATAGAAAAAAATTTGTTTTCATTGTCCCTTTAGTGGCTCTAGCCAATACAAAATATGAAGACTTCAAGAAATTTTACGGTGATAAATTACGGATCGGTATACGTACTGGAAGATCTCGTATTTTCGATTCTTTTAAGGAGAAAAAAGACTTCTATAAACTTCGATTCTCAATCAAAGATTCAGATGTAGTAATCGCTACTTTTGAAGGCTTAGATCTTTTAATTCGCGGGGGACAAATAAATTTTGATGAAATTGGTTGTATTGCGATTGATGAAATACAATCTCTGGCTGATCCTGAACGGGGGCCAACTTTAGACTGTTTACAAGCTAAAATAAGATTTTATTCGAAGAATGTTCAAATAATAGGATTATCGGCAACAATTGGAAATCCAGTCCAATTTGCGAAAGAACTTTCATTGAAATTAGTTACAGTCGATCATAGGCCAATTCCATTAGAACAGCATTTGCTTATTTCAAGAGGTAGTCATGAGAAAAATAGACAAATAGCTACTTTAGTCTTTGCAGAGCTAAAAACAATATCAAAAAATGGATTTAAGGGACAAACAATTATTTTTACTAATTCTAGAAGGAAAACAAGTGAAATTTCCGAGGCTTTACGCGAATCAGGGATAAGAAATGCTCAAGCTTATCATTCAGGTCTCTCTTATTCACTTCGAAAGCGAATCGAGTTAGAATTCTCCTCGGGAAAATGTACAGCTATTGTTGCTACTTATGCACTAGGTGCTGGTGTAGATTTTCCAGCTTCACAAGTAATATTCGAATCAATGATGATGGGGAATCAAATACTTGATCCAAATACCTTTACCCAGATGATTGGACGAGCAGGTAGATTAGGAAAACACGACCGAGGATATGCGGTTTTTTTATGCTTGGGAGATTCTATTTCCTCCTTCGATTCAAAATCTGAAGTAGAAATAGCTTTAGAGTTAATAAATTCTGATCTTACTCCAATAATGCCTGATTATGACGAGAATGCTTGTGGGGAACAAATTATTTCTATTTGTTCTACAAAGATGAAAATGTTACCAACTGAGGTCAAAAAGATCTACCAAAATATGATTGGGACTGGCAATCATAATTTCATGCATATTACGAATAAATTAATTCGTAATGACCTAATTTCCATTAGAACCAAAGAAAAGCATCGCTATTTAGAGGTAACTCCTTTGGGCAAGGCTTCAGCTCTCTCTTTTTTTTCCCCTGAAAAAACAATTGCAATAAGGTCTTTGATCAAGAAAAAAGAACATTTTTTATCAATTGCACTCGAAATGAACCATCCACAGAATGTTTATTTGTCAAAAAAACTCCATGCTTATCTTGAGAAGACATATCACATGAGATTTTCAACACGATTGATCAATAGTCCAGTCTTGGATGTAATGAACGCTTCCCTAAGGGGAAAAGAAGCAACAGAACTCAATAAATGGTGTTTGACGACATTTGCCAAATGGACTCAGAACTTCTTCACATGCACCTGTAAAGAAAACCCATTTTGTGTTCATGGTTCCGAGCAGATCGGGAGATTCATTGTCAATAAAAGGTTAGAGGGGAAGAATATTAATCAAATTTCTCGGAGTTTCTCGCAATTTGATCTTCTTATATATCCTGGGGACATTTTATCTTTCCTCAATGGAATAATTCATGAACTCGAAGGGATTCAGAGGATAACAATAGCAATAGGTGAGACAAAAAGTGAAAAGAAGATCACTCTTCTTATCGATAAACTAGAAATCCCCCAGTAATTCTCGTTGTGCAGAAATTTCTTTTAATCTCTTGTCTGGGTCAACTTTCGATATTTCAATAAAAGCCCAAGACCTGCAAAGGCAGTAAGGAAGCCAAAAATATAATAAAAAGCAGATATAGCCGTACTCATTGTACCTCCTAATCCTGCAACTAATAACCCTATAACTATAAGCAATGAACCAATTAAACGATCATCCATCTTATTTACCTCTTCTAAATTCACAACGAGTCGCAAATATATCCTAATTTCAATTCCTAAATGAATTTTTAGGTATTTTTACTAATTTCATTTGTGACAATTTCCTTGACATAATCTATGTAATAAAGAAGTTTCTGCTTTGTATCTGCTTCAGCACGAGCAGAAATTACAGGTTCAGTCCCACTTTCGCGAACCAGTACCCATCCATCTTCAAATTCAGCTCTCACTCCATCGATTGTAATGCAATTTTGAGCTTCAGCCACTAAAAGGGATTTAACATTCTCTACCACAATTGATTTGATACTATCATCGCAAGGTATTCTCAGTTCATCTGAAGTAAGATATGAAGGTAGCTTTGCTATTATTTGAGAGATTGGTTCCTCTAATGAAGCAACAATTTCAATCATCTTTAAAGATGAAAAAGTGGCATCATCAAAACCAAAGTACCCCTCTCCAAAGTAGTAATGACCACTTAATTCTCCCGCAAAGATTGCATCCCTTTTCAGAAGCTCCTCATGGATCCAAGAATGGCCTACACGAGTGAACTTCACTTTAGCACCGAGATTCTCCAAGTATTCGTAAGTTGCTTTTGAGGTTTTTATATCGATTAAAATTTCTCCATTTGGAACTTTTTCAATTAAATACTGACCAAATAGCATTATTACTTGATCAGGTTTTATAATATTTCCTTTGTCGTCCACAAATCCTACACGATCTCCATCTGCATCAAAACCAATACCTAAATCGTGAGAATTTTGATTCATAGATTGAATAATAAATCTGAGACATTCGGGTTTGGCTGGATCGGGAATCATAACAGGAAAAGTTCCATCAGGATCGGGATGAAGGGCAAGAACTTCCATTTTTTTGCCTTCTAAGACTTGTAGAATTGGATAACATGTTCCATTTCCAATATCCACAACGAGATTCATCTCCTTGTCAGGATAAAAACGATTTTTGTGATAATTCCAAAATTGTTCATTATTTACTCCATTTAAGATTGGTGTTTGTCCATAAGCATGACTTTCAATCACTGTATAGTCATTCTGGTTCATTGTTCTCTTTATTTCACTGTAAAAATTGTCAATGTGAAATGAAACACCATTTTGATCGCACACTTTAATTCCATTATATTCAATAGGATTATGACTAGCTGTTACCATAATTCCAAAATCTACAGATGAATTATTTGCGGATAGGAAATATATAGTTGGCGTAGTGCAAATACCAATGTCCTTAACATTACAACCAACTTCCATTAACCCCATTGAAAGAGCCGTTTTTATTATCGGGGTAGATAGTCTGACGTCACCACCGATTATGACATTTTTCTTAATTCCAAAGTATGTTCCAAACGCTCTACCGATGTTAACTACTGTTTGTAATGAAATTTCTTGAGGAAATTTCCCTCGTATGTCATAGGTACGAAAAATATTTTCATCCATTACCAATAACCTGTGTTCAGAATTTTACTAATCAACAAATTTCCACTTTTCCTTTTAAAAATACTGATCTAATTTTTTCATGGGTTGGCTTAAGATTTCCTGTAAACATCTCCATTCCCATTGATACCGAATAAATGGAAAATGGTGTTGCTTAATTTGATTTGAGTATTCACAAAAAAATCGCATTAAATCTTGATCTTTCTCATTTGGATATCCTTGGCCAAGAATTTGCTTGGGTAAATTCCACTCTTGTTCAATTTCTCGTAATCTAAGATCTCTTATATGCTTAGCTACACATGAAGCTGCTGCTACTACAGTATATTTACTATCAGCTTTAGGAGCAATTAGAATGTTTTTTGATGATTTCCCTCCTCTACCTAAAGTAAATTTACTCTCAGAATTATTAGTAGTAATTACTTTAAAGGTCAATAAATCATTATTCAAGCGAATTAAATTTGAAATTTGTGTCATTGAATATTTGGGGGAAGAAATCGTGTCTACAAAAATTTCCTCTGCGTGTAGTTCCATTATAAGTTTACTGAAGTACCTAAGTTCTAATAGATTCAAATTATCTCTAGGACGTCTATTTAATGTTAAATCGATTTCTGATGATGGAACTTCAATTACTTTGACTTTCTCTGCTTGTTGCTGTATCTCTACTGCCAATTCACTTCTTTTATTCCGTCCTGATAATCCAGTGAATAGTTTAGAATCTTTCACACCTTTTTGATGAAGAAAATCTATCTTATCTTTCTCTAAAGACAAACCAACAATTATTAAGGGTCCTAATACACTACCTCTTCCGGCTTCATCAATACCAGCGATAATATCCCCCAAGCTCAATCAATTCCAGTCATCTCGATGGCATTTTCCGCAGCAGATCTAGTTAAACCTTCAGAAAGAACCGTATATCTTTCAGGACGAATATGTTGAGCTTTTTGTAGGGCTAATAGCATTATATCTCTATCAATACCTAGTTCATGGAGGGTCAAAGGGGCAGAAATCTTCTTTAAAGACTTACGAATACGCATCCAATCGCCCCCATGCAAATACATCATTAAAATGGCACTAATTCCCGTTTGATGACCATGTAACACTTCAAAATCATATTCGGATGATAAGCTATCTAAAGCGTGACTAACAAGATGTTCTGATCCACTAGCTGGACGAGATGATCCTGCAATACACATTGCAACACCACTACTCCCTAATGCCTTGATTAAGGCCCTCACTCCTTTCTCACTGAAGAAATTCTTCCCTAGATCGCGAATTCTTTCCTCAACCATAGTTGCTGTCATTTCTGAAAACGATGCAGCATATATATCGTAATCTTCACCTTTCAATCTATTAGCGAGTTTCCAATCTTCCACAGCGACCCATTTTGATAATATATCCCCTACACCCGCTTTCAAAGATTCTTTAGGCGCTTTACTAATCATCGTGGTGTCACCGACTATTGCTAAGGGAGAAATTGGGCAATACTCTTGTGAAAGTTCCTTTTTGAAATATTGATCTATTTTAGTTCTCAATAAAAAGTTAATGTAAGGGCTAGAAAATCCATCATGACTTGCATTGGTTGGAACAGCAATATATTCCGTTTTAGACATGTTAGCTATAAGTTTCACATAATCTATAACGGTACCACCGCCTACAGCCATTAAATATGTCTGTTG
>DXJL01000179.1 GCA_019057635.1 Candidatus Heimdallarchaeota archaeon | reverse complement strand
TGAAGGTGGGTCCTAAAGAGAAATAATTTGAAGGATTAGGGCATGATCCAGGTGTTTTCCTCAGGAAATTATCCATGAATGATATAAACGTCCAAAGACCTTACTCAAGCGGTTTTCTCTTCCTGTATTAAAATTGCTTTATTCAATGTAACTAAAAATTCATCAAGGGGAACTCTATGGACACGGGCAGCCCGTTCAACCGTCAAAGCTTTTGTTATAAGTCTACGAACTGAATATCTCCCTACACGCTTGACCCCAAATATTTCCATCACGTCTGCAATATCACCATACTCTTTTAAAATGTCAGAAACTCGTGTGCCTTTAGTAATTTCCATAATGATTTCTTCCTGTCCTAATAAACTCCACTTCCCTTCAAATGTATTAGGCTGCCCTAAGGTAATTCGTAATCTAGTAATAGATTAGCAGAAAAACGGTATTTTTTCCAATGTAAATGTTCTGCGACAATAGGAAGAGAGGGCTCTTATAAACTTTGAATTCATTAAAAGTTAGAAGATCCCCCAAATGATTCATAGACTATTGATTATATTGAAATGATAAAAGAAAAAAAAATTAGGAAATGCTAATCTATTCTGTGGGACGAGACTAAAATGCCATTCACAATTATTATCTTTAATGGTCTCCTTTATACACTAATTGGTGCTGGCTATCTTTTGATTTTTATGGTTACATTTAACCCTCGAATATGGGGGTATCAGGATTATCCAGAGAGAATAAAGGAAAAAATACCCCCTCAAACTCGAAGGGAAAGGATCATTGCGGGTTTGGTTGGGATGCCCTGGTTGTTTTTCATTTTAGCTTATCCTTTGATTTCTACAGCTTTTTTAGAAACAGAGGTTGGGGGTGAGAGACCATTCGAAATAGCTTTCCTAAACATGTTTTTCATGGTTTTTTTGTTTTTTCTGGTTGATTTAGTGGTTCTAGATTGGTTGATCATCAGCAAAATTACACCTAAGTTTGTGATCATTGATGGTACATCTCCCGAAGATTATAAGGACTTTTCTCATCATTATAAAGGTCATCTTATTGCTTCTATCCCTCTAACCCTAATTTGTGTAATATTTTCTGCAATCATTGTGGTCTTTTAGTTGCCCAATTGCTTTCTCTATCAGTAATAAAGATATATTTGACACCTGCAGGGGAAATCTGTACACTGCGTTAATTTTCATGGTGCTATTGATCATTCTCTGAAGTCCAAAAACAACAATTTACTATATTCTGAAATATATCCATTTAAACTATAATTTTTTGTGCTTCATTCACAAAATATAATTAACAATAGTTAAGAAGGAATAAAAAATGGATGTAGGAATAGAAATACCCGTTCTAGATTTAGAAAAAGGGATAGAATTTTATGAAACTGTATTCGGATGGACCTTTGATCGTGAAAGAATGCCTAACCAAGGATGGGCCACAATAAATGGTTCACTCGGAATTAGTATTTTTCAAACCGAGAAAATCCGACCAAAAGGACTTAATATTGGGTTCGAAGTTAAAAATATTGACGAGACTTTAGAAAAAGTGATTTCCAAAGATGGGAAAGTAATCAAAGAGAAATTCAGTTATGAAAATTTTGGAGATGTAGCGGTATTTCAGGATTGCTTTGGTACTGAACTAAGTCTTACTTCGGAATCAGCTTAGGTATATCACTTAAGTTCTTTTCTATTTTTTTTTTATTCTCAGATTATTTTCTTCAATTGCGCTTTACTACATTTTTATTGGTTATCTTCTATGTTTTTGCCATTATCCTATTTGGACTGGTTCTTTCAGGTATAAAAAGTGAAATCTTCTTCTTCTACTCCTTACAGAAGAATCTCTGTCCTAAATGTGTAATTTTTTCTTGTCCACAAAATAAGGTCCCTAAAGCGATTGTTGATGCCTATCTTGAACGGAACCCTGTTATGAAAGAAGCTTGGATAGAAGATGGATATCGGTTTGACTAGGAGAGGGTGAGGAACAATGGTATTAAATGTATCTCTTTAGTGTAACTTGAAATATTGGGATCTTTTTCCCCTTCACCTGAATACCTAATCTATCATTATTCAGTCAAAAAAAAATATTAAAATTAGTAAAAAATGATCCTAAGTGAAAAATAGTTCATCTAAACAAAGACCAAATAAAAATAGAAAAGGAAGAAAAAATGAAAAGGGAGCAGAAATCCTTATTTGGGACTCACACTCGCTTCTCTTGGTTCCGGATTTCGTAACCAACCAAGAGTGAGAATATTAGCTAATTTTTGCCACGTTATTTTGTCAGATTCTAGAAAACCGAAATACATTATAATAACTGAGACTGCTTCTCCCAAATAAAGAACTCCAAATCCAAAGCCAGATAATGTTCCTGCTATACTTAATGCAAGCGCACCTCCACCAATATAAATATTGAAAAATCCTTTACCAAACTCAAAAGAGGAAATAGGAATCCCCGAATCCTTATCTATAATCCATAAACCAATAAATCCTTGGGTATCTTCCACGCTTGATCACTCAGGGGAAACGGTGTAAAATCTTGAGGAGTTTGACTCTTACACAAAATAGCTAAGTATTCATTCCTCAATATCCCTTTTTAATAATTACTTTTCTAATTAAATTCTTCTTCTAATGACACTGTCCTATCTAGATATATCTTAAGATCCTAAGAGTTATAAGGTCTAATTAATCATATGACCTTACATATCTTAGATGGGATAATTGTGCATTTAAAAACTCATAAACTTCGAGATATTGAAGAAGAGATTATGGAAGCTCTTTTTGACCTTCAATTTTCTCTTTGTGATGATTCTCACTTGAAAATGAAACAAATTCTTGATCGCATCGGTCCTCAGGTGTCAAAGACACAACTGACGAATATTGTTCAGAGAAAACTTGAAAAACTTGGATATGTCCATTATACCCCGTACGAAGGGGTTCGTCTCACAACTGAGGGATTTGAAGTTGCTCGTAAGGTTGCCCGAAATCATAGATTAGCAGAAGCGATGCTTTTTCAAATCTTCCACATGCCCTTCAAGACGATTCATGAACAAGCTTGTCTCCTAGAACATGCTATTTCCGATGAAATGGCTCAATACATTTACAAGGCGCTCCCAGACAAGAGTACTCCATTTGGAATCATGATTCCTATGTCGACAAATGAGGAATTTGCTTGTTCCGATCAAACGATCATAGATACTCCTAAGGGATCGAAGGTTGTTTTGACTCGTATTTCTATCCATAATTATGAAACAGCTAATCGTCTTTTCAACTATGGAATAAATGGGATAGGAGAAAAATTTCAGGTGATAAATCAAACAAAAAAAGGCGTTGTTATCAGTAATAAAGGTTCAGAGTTTACTATTCCTCTGGATCTAGCAAAAACACTTTATGTTGATCCAGTATAATTTGATGAATAATCTGAAAATATCGATGAAGAGACGATCTTGAAATTAAAGTATTTGGTCTCGACTTATTAAAGAAAATTGACCATACTCCTGAAATCGTGTGAGTATGAAATTCATTTTTCTCAACATAATGCTTTTTAATCGGGCCTTGGTTGGTAAAATGTTCAAATTAATATTAAAACGAACATAAGGAATGGAAAATAATGGATTTTAATGAGCTCTTCCAGTCTGCTGATTGGAAAACAGAAAAACATTCGCCAGTTATACAGATTAAAGACAAAGAGGACAGGGATTTCGTTTTCATCAAAGTTATGGTTGGCAAAGAAATTGCCCATCCTAACCAAACAAATCACCATATCTCTTGGATCTCTCTCTACTTCGTACCTGATGGAGAAAAATTCCCACTTCAAGTAGGAAAAGTTGAATTCACTGCGCACGGTGAATCAGCAGCCGGTCCTGATACATCTACTGTATACACAGAACCCAAAGGTTTATTTGCTTTGAAAACAGAAAAATCAGGAAACTTAGTTGCGTTTTCATACTGCAATATCCATGGTCTTTGGCGATCTGAAGAAAAACTTTCCGTCTAAGTTTTAGGAGGGTTTTTTCCCTTCTCTTTTTTGTCCCATTTCCTGCATAATCACGCATTAATCTAACACATTGCTATAAAACCAACAGAAAGAGGAAAATAATCAATGAATTTCATCATTATTGGCAATGGGGTTGCAGGTATCACAGCAGCCCGATTATTGATTCAACATGTACCTCCAGGGTCAAATGTACTACAATTTACTTCTGAACCTTATGGATACTATGCCCGTCCAAAATTACCTCAATTTCTTGAAGATAACAAACAAACCCCTGAAAATATGATAATTTACGCCAAGGATTGGTACAGTAAATCAAATATCCAACTGCACACGAATGAGAAAATTCATACAATAAAACGAAAGGAGAAAAAGGTAGTTTCAGACAAAGGTGAGTATGAATATGACAAATTACTTCTTGCCCTTGGTGCAAGTTGTGCGTGTCCCCCTATCCCAGGACTTGAATTAGAGCACGCTTATACCCTCAGAACCTTAGCTGATGCAATTGCTATCCGAAATCAACTCGAAAGAAGTCAATCTGTTGCAATTATAGGCGGAGGATTACTCGGTATAGAAAATGCTATTGCATGTGCTAAACGTGGAATTAAAACTACTATTATTGAATTTTTTCCCCATTTATTACCCCGACAACTTGATCCTGAAGGGAGTGCAATTTTTACTCAATTATTAACCAATTTCGGAGTAGAAACCATTACCGATGCTCAAGTTAAGGAAATATTAGGTACATCCAAGGTTGAGAATATTCAATTGAAAGATGGACGGATAATTAAGGCTGATCTGGTTATGACATGTACAGGAATTAAGCCTCGTATTGAACTAGCCGGAAAGGCAAATTTAGATGTAAATCAGGGAGTAATCGTTAACGATTTTCTAGAAACATCTGATCCTTACATATTCGCAGCAGGGGACATTGCAGAACACAATGGACGAGTTTATGGAATTATTCCTCCAACAACAGATCAAGGACGAGTGGTGGCTGAAAATATGGTCACATCGAGGTCTCGGGAATACCATGGATCTAAAATTTCTACAACATTGAAAGTCGCGGATCTGTTCGTAACATCTATCGGGTATGATCCAAAACAGGAAGATTATCCTTCATTGAAATATGAAAACAAAGAATCAACCGAATATGTGAAATTTTTCCATGAGAACGACAGGCTAAAGGCTGTTATCCTACTAGGTACTAAAAAAGGTATCCCACACATAAGAAAGATGTTTGATGAACCATTATCTCATCATCGAGCGAAACTAGAAGAAATTTTCCCAGGAATAGCTTGAGTTTCGTAAAATTTTATTCAAATAAATTCGTAAAAGATTGAGTAGTCCTAATTAGACGAATCACAATTAATTGTCAATTTTTAGCCAGTTTTATTTTATTTCCTTAATTTAATTGAAATTCAGAGACTAGATTATTTTGAAAATTCTCCCTCTACTGGATCTTTATGAACTCCCAAGTTTTTCCTTTTAGATGGTTACATAGAACCGAGGTAGAATTAATGACAATTGAGACAACTCCTCTACATCTTGTTATGTCTTATCTGAATTATAGTGGTCCTATTTTAGAAGGTTTCCATCCAATTAAAAGTGTAGAAATTACACAAAATTGTGTCTCTGACGATTATCTTTTTTTCCATTTCATGAAGCAAGGTTTCCTCGTGAATTTTTCACCATTTTTCCGAGGATTTTTCTTTAGGGTTCGTTACTACAATTATGAAGATGGAAGATTTTGGCCATAGGTTCATTCTGATGGATATGCAATATCGGTCAAGTCAGATCCTCAATAATCAGTAATATTCTCCTCGGGTTCTGTTTACCCACTTAGCAGTTTCAATCACGAGTACGGGAATAATAGCTGCCATTAGACAGATCAACCAATCTGCTAGAGAAAGACCAATTATATCCACATATAATCCAAATCCTGCTACTAGTTCCTGAAGTACTGGTACATACATCAAAGAAAGATGAATTGGGAGAATCGAGAAAGCAAGCAAGTACGTAATCCAATATGAATCTTCTCGAATTGCTTTAATGAAAGATACATCTATTCGCCGAACAGATAAAATCATCAAAGGAATGGCCAAATATAAGATGGTATGCATCAGTGTGCGTGCTTTGGCATGATTCCAGCTAAGGGGACGTAAATTGTTTGCTGCTACTCCAGGATCATCAAAAAATACTGGAATGTAGAATTGTTGATTAGTTGCATTTACTTGGATGAAACCAAAGAAAGCAGAGAAATAAACGATATATATTACACTGGCGAGACTAACTGATACAGCAAGCAGAGTTACTGCGAGTTTTCGGTTGAAAATTCCTGCTGAATCGATAGGATCACGATTCATAATGCCTCGTGGGATTTGATCCAATATCAATGCGAGAGGTGGTAAAGTATGAGCAATTCCAAAGATATATGCTCGCTGGAGGTGATCCATTAACTCAAACCCTGGGATGAATCCGGATATAAATGAAGCTCCTATATAACACGCAGCTTCACTCAAATTAATCGCTATAAAGAAGAAGATTATTACACGTATTCGCTGAAAGAGAGCGCGTCCCTCTCGAATTCCTGTTACTATTGAATTAAATGAATCATCTGCAATCACAAGATCTGCAGCCTGTTTGGAAACTTCTGTTCCTGATATGCCCATTGCAATCCCCGCATCAGCCATGCTTAATGCTAACGCATCATTAACCCCATCGCCAGTCATTGCTACTACACGATTCTGATTTTGATACCTTTGAATAATTGTTTGCTTATCCTGTGGAGCTACTCGTGCAAAAACACGAGTATCATGAAAATCAGGATCATTCAGAAGTGTGGCCATTCTACCTTCATGGGTTTGATGTTTTTGAGGTTGTAAAAGGCCAATATTATCC
>DXJL01000178.1 GCA_019057635.1 Candidatus Heimdallarchaeota archaeon | reverse complement strand
ACTAAATCAAATAAGCTTTTTCGACCCTCAAATTCAATTAATATATCAATATCACTATCTTCATCAAATTTTTCTGTGAGAATTGATCCAAAAAGAGCAACTTTTCGGACATCATATTTCTGAGTCACGTTTAATATTCTATTCTTTAATGAATGAGTTATCAGGGTGAATCACACCTCAAGATATATTTTACAATTAAATATATATCAGTTAAATGATTTTCCATAAATTCCCTGAAAATTCTAACAAGATAAACGAGTTTAAGGTTATCTGTAATATTATTAGATTGATTTTGATCTATATTTGTTTTATAAGAATTTAAAATACATCTTTTTTATAACGGTAGAAGTAAAAGTCACTAGTTACGATTTATATGTTTTTCTGATGACTTATGTTCTTCTGGGGGTCATTATTCGGAGGAATGGAAAATATCCTAAATAGAGGGGACTTTCATCTTGGTTTGGGTTAATGCCAAATAATTTCGGAATGTGGACTAAAAGGAGGTGGTAACAAATAGTCAATTGTCCTCTTTTTTCTAGAATACTCTAAGATTAAACTGAAATTCTTGGTACTCTCTGTAACGAAGATATTCACGAAGTAAAGAGAACATTATATACCAATGCTCCATAAATTTCTTCTGTATTTACGATACTCTTTTGCACTAGTTGCATCGCTGTTTTCTGTCCGAAGATTTTCGCTAGATTATGCAAGATGATATCCAAGAAGGGGAGAAAGGCGTTTTGAGATAATGGGATCATTTTTTTTAGTCATTTTGATTATGATACAAATGAAGATCTCACCTCCCAGATAGGGGATGTGTGGCTCATCCTATCAAGCTAGCTATTTCTTAGCTGTCTGTCAAATTAAGTTATGAACAGATCTTGATCTCTACGAATGCCTGGATTCAGCGAAAGCAACCACTTCACCATCAATTGCATTAGTTCTAGAGCTTTTTTTATTGCGAGTAATGCTAAAAACAAGAGAAAATGCATTGATGATAGTGACCTTTCCTTTTTTCAATATCCCTTAACCTTAAGGAGAAACATTCTTTAAAACGAAATATATGGCCGAATTCGTAATTTTATGCAGCTTAACTTAGAGGTGGCCCTTACTTTGCAGGAGTTTCTTTCCTTTGAACAATTAACACTTAACGATGTGTCTTATTCGGTTGGAACTACTCAAATATTAAAAAAGATTAATGTAACCATCACTAAAGACAAAGGTATCACAGGAATTGTTGGACCATCTGGAAGTGGGAAGACCACATTTCTACGTTTGTTGAACAAACTGATTTCTCCCTCTCAGGGAGAGATTACTCTCAATAATAGTTATCAGTATTCCACTCAACCATCACGGGAGTTACGAAAAAAGATTGGTCTGCTTCATCAAAATCCCTTCCTCTTTCCTGGTACAGTCAAAGCCAATGTCGAATATGGCCCTCAAATCTGGAATATTCCCTTGTCCTTTGAAGAGATTAATAATTTGCTAAGAAAAGTGGATTTAAACCCCTTAAAATACATAGATCGCATTGCTTCTGACTTATCGGGAGGAGAAAAACAACGAGTATGTTTAGCACGAACACTAGCTAACAAACCATGTGTTTTATTATTAGATGAACCTACATCATCTCTAGATATTGTATCAGAGAGGATAGTGGAGGAAACACTCAACAAGCTGGTGAAAGAAGATGGGATTAAGATTATTATCGTTACTCATAGTCTTGAGCAAACCAAAAGACTGACAGATGAAATTATATTTCTAAAAAATGGAAGAATTGAAACTCAAACATCAACAAAATTTTTTTTTTCCACCTACTCGGAAAACCAAATCATTGACCTGTTTAAAAAGGAGAAGAAAACCAATGGCAGAGATAATAAGTCAGAGTGAGTTTTGGGAAATACTGATTCGAATTCTCCTTTCAGGAACACTACTTTTCTTTCTTTTATTCATCGCATTCTGGCAGCAATTACAAATGACTAGAACTATTATTATAAGTTATGTCCGGGGGTTAATCCAAATCGTGTTACTTGCATTGGTTCTGGTCTTAATTTTTAACCTAAGAAATCTAGTAATAATCTATCTCTATATGCTGGGTATGGCTATTTTTTCTGCACTGACTGCACGACAACATTACAGGTACGTGGATATTTTGAAAATTGAAATCGTTGCTCTTTCTGTAGGAGGATTAGGTGTTATGGGGTTGGTGACAATATTGGGGATTATAGAGCCAACAGGAGAATATTTAATTCCTATGGGAGGGATGGTCATTTCCAATGCCATGATCTGGACAACAATGACGTCAGAACGTTTAACTTCGGATTTTATAAAAAATCAAGGATTAATTGAGGCCTCCCTATCATTAGGCGCAAGTCCTAGAATGGCAATTCATAATCTCCTCCAAGATGCATTTAAAACGCCGTTTAACCCCTCTATCAATCGTGTAGCGATTTTAGGAATAGTATCCATACCTGGACTACTCGCTGGTATGATTATTGGTGGGGAAAATCCAATAGTAGCGGCTGTTTATCAAGTAATTATCTTCTTAATGATCCAATCTGCGGGTTTGATTGCAGTGATAATTGTTACCTATTTATTGATCAACAAGTTTTTTACTTCGGTCGATCAAATAAATTATGCATTATTTTCGAACTAGACTTGAAAATAGAACACTACGAAAGAAGCTGGTTACGATTTTAGCTTGAAATTCTGGTTGTATGACTAAATTTGTCACATAACTATGGAAGAGCTAGCTTGACACTTACGTATTTTGGTGTAAAATCCCCATTGGAGGAATTAGTGATACATTAGAAGATTGTAGATTATTTTCATATTCCGAAAATCTTCCCTCTAATCCTAGTGCTCTAAAACTAAGAAGAATGTTTCAGATATCGCTTATTCTCAATCACTAAGGACGAGTGATTATCAAACACCCCATTTTGTAGCTCCCCTTATGGCTCTCAGAATATTGGACTGTGTTGCTCTATGTACGTACCCACAATGCATTTTCCAAATGAATGGAATCCCTATTGGAGTGAGAGAAGGATATGCATTTTCATCAAGCGTGAAAACTGCTCTTCTTAACCCCAAACTATGTGTTAACGATATTTCCCTCTCAAATTTACTATTGGAATTTTCTTTACCTAGGAATAATAGTGCAATATCGTTACCTTCCATTAGTTTTTCAACATTTGATGATTCATCATTGGTATAGATCGCTTTTATGATACCACCATTATAATTATCAATAAAGTGTATTATATCTTTTATTTGGTTTATGGATTCACCTTTTCTAATAATATATGCTTTTTTCATTTGAGAGGATTTCTCCACGTGATTTTGAATTTCTATCTGTCATTAAATCGGAATTATCTCATTAAAAGAAACTAATATCGGAAATTGGCAAAAATACTAGGATAAAGTGAAATAGGTTAGAAATGTTAATAATATCTGAATACTAAGACCTTTGCTAGTGGAAGAGATACATTTTGAGGATGAGGAGAATTATAATCTATTGGTCGTTCTTCTCTCTAGCTCTTATTTTCGGTTACACTTTTTTGCAAGTACTACATGCTGTTAATTTCTGGGATAGTATTAGTGTTTTTCCCGCGCCTGATCATATTGAACCCTTTTCCACGGTTGGAATGGTCTTTTTTAGTTCTTCTCTGGTGTTAGGGTGGAGTTTGATTATTAGCTTCTTGATCTGGAAATTAATCGCGAAACTGTATTCACCTAATCAACCAGTTTTACGATTATTTTTCGAAATAATTCAGTCCTGGGTATCACTTTCAATCTTTGAAGTCATCTCGCTAGCCAATTTCATTATTTTTTCCACTGTAATAACAAGGAGTGAATATTCTTTTTCAATTAGTGGCCAAATTCTTCTAGAGGTAGCGTGGATTAATTTAATATTGGTCTGCCTTTTTTACACGTTCATTGGATTTCAAGCATATCGAAAATCACTCAAAAAAGAGCGTTTTGTCAGTAGGCTTGCTTATGATGTTATCCAAGTATCCTTAATGGCTATTGAAACGGTGTTAATCTTTTTTCCATTTGGATTTTACCAATATCTAACAAGTGTAGAAAATTATCCACTAATTTTAAACTCCTTAGCCCAATTTAGCTATAATGTTTTTTTGGGACTTCTTATAATTGAATTCTTCATTTGGATTGACAACAGAATAAAAAGGGAAGAGAAGAGTATCGACCAGAAGACTAGCTTTGAAATCGTCATATTACAAACCTCAAAGATTTCGATTCCCCTAATTATATTGATCACATTGGTACCAGATCCATTTTTTCTGCCTATACAATTTCGAGCTTTGTGGATATTTTTAGTAGTAATCATAATTATAACTTCAATTTCTATATCACTAGTCTATACTTTTGCAAAGATAAAAGCTCCAAGATCGTATGGTGACGTTTTGTCAATAATAAGAAAGGTTAAGTATAAATTTGAGGTATTAATTGCAAGTAGAGGGACTATGTTCAATTATCCTGCTCCAATAGATATATTTATTGGTGGAGAACTAACAGAAAAGATTGAACATCGCTGGGAAAAAGTCACATTAAAAATGGCATGTGGACAATGCTACCACGTGTTCACTGCTGAGACATTCAAGAAAGGAACTAATTTCAAACCGATTGTGTGCGCTTTTTGTGGTTCTTTAGCCACAACTCCTGTTTGGGAATAGAGAATTTTAGTGGTTTTCACTAGGGACTGGAGTTTTCATTGATTCTTGTTTAGATTTTCGTGTTATAAGGTCAGCCTGAAATAATAATCGTGATGTAAAGCTTGTTCGGTATTATGGAAAAATAACGAAAAGAGGGGGACTAGGATTTTTTAATCCTTCTTTTGATAATTAAAATATTTAAGGATATTAACAAAACTACTAGGGTGACGAAGGGAGTAGACTGAGTTGTGGGGTGTGTTGTACTAGAAGAAGGTGTAATTGATGTCGAAGTATGTTCAACCTCTTGCCTCTCATAGGAAGAGATTCCTAAAAAGATGTATTTAATTTTGCCATCCACAAGTTGTAATGCAAGTTTGATATTTGTTCCATCCAATTGGAACAGAAATGGTTCAATTTCAATCCATTCTACCATGATTAAAACCTCCCCCTCGGTCAAATTGGTGAGTAATAAGGCGGAATCTTCATCGACTGAAAGTACTATACTGGAAATGGGAATAGCCTCTTTAAATTCTTCATAGTTTTCATGGGGATATCGAGTATGCCAAAAAGTTCCTGTGTAAAGATCCATTCGGTCTGGGAAATCATCAGTCGATTGGGGAGGGATATAAGTACTTGGAAGAAATTCATTTACAAAAACTGCGGTAAACACTTCACGTAATCCTGTACCTACACTATTTTGTGAAATAAAATAGCCAAATGTCTGTTCAGGAAATAGCATTAATTCACTTGAAAAACCGTACAAATCCCCAGCATGATGAATGGCACGAAAATTAGGCTCAATATATTCATAAAAGCCATAACAAAAACCTTCTAATTGAGGGTGATGAGAGAACTGTCGCGCATGCATGTATTGAACAGTAGATTCATTCAGGATACTCAGATTATTATAAGTCCCCCCATTCAACTGTGCTAACATAAATCTTGAGATATCAGCACCAGTTGTATAAAAAGCTCCTGCAGGGTATGGAATGAAATAATAGAGATCAATTGGTACAAAATTACTCTCATTTGAGACATAATATCCTTGAGCAGCGTTGGAGAGAATATTTGGAGGCATTGGTTGTTCAAATCCTGATGAATTCATCCCTAAAGGCTCCAGAATATTGCTTTTTACATAATCACTGAAGGGAACACCAGCTATCAATTCCACGATGTAACCAGCAAGTGCAAATCCAAAATTAGAATAACAAATCACTTCTCCTGGAGAGAATATGCGTTTCGGAAAATTTGAAGCTAAAAATCCATCCAACGGCGTTATTTCCGAATCATTTGCTGTCATACCATTCCATACTTCATCAAATCCTCCAGTATGAGTTAATAAGTTTGACATTGTGATTGGTTGGTCTGGGTAAGTATCATTAATTTTAAATGCGAGTAAATAATTATTAATATCTGCACTGAGATTAAGGAGACCCTGCTCATATAATTGCATGACTGCAGTTGCTACGAAAGACTTGGAAACGGATCCAGCACGAAAAACAGTATTATTCGAATTGATTTCTT
>DXJL01000177.1 GCA_019057635.1 Candidatus Heimdallarchaeota archaeon | reverse complement strand
GCTAGAAATCCAAATACAGTCGGAGCAATTGCACCAGTTAAAGTTGCACCTGAAAAAAGAATGCCAAAAGCGGATCCCATATCCCTGGGGGAGATTTCACTCATGATTGTTGGTAAAATTGCCGCCCCTAGAAAGAAGAAAAATGTGAGTACTAGATAAACGCCTAGGACAATAAAGGAAAGACTCAGTGGTATTAAGGCTAAAACAAGTAATAGAACAGTAGACACTCCATTCGATAACAACATGGAGTTAATTCTAAAGGTTATTCGAATATCGCGAGAAACTCCTTTAGAAATGCGCCGATTATTCAGTTGACCCATTAGGTACGTACCTGAGGCACCAATACCAAGTACAACAGCAGTAAGTATTGAAGATTCGATTCTAGTAAAAGCAAAGGCATCAGAAAAAACCACTGTAGTAAAATATGAAATACATCGAAATACAGGCGCACGAGCAGTTGATATTAAGACTACGAGAAGTGTAAGGATGAAAACATTCTTCTTTAGTTCCCCTTCTTTCTTTATCTCATTATTTTTTGTATTCATCAAATTATTATGCAATTCAGGAGTATTTGGGAAGAATTTCATTATTAAAATTCCCGTGGCTAGTTGGATCCCCGCAAATAGTAAAAATGCAATTCTCCAGCTTGTTAAAACTGTAAAAAACATTGCTAGTAGAGGTGTGACTGCACTCCCTGAATTCCCGAAAACTGAATTAATTCCCATATTTCGATCTTGGTTTTTCATGTTGTTTATAAAAGCAAATGCTACCGGATGATACGTTGAGAGTGAAATTCCAAGTATTATGGTTGCAAGAGCAAGATCTGTAAAGGTTGTTGCAAATGACATCAACATGCTGAAGAAGCCTAGACCAATTATACCAATCCAGATAAGATGTTTTTTTGAGTAAGGATATTTGTCCCCAATCCGACCGACTCCAAATGATAAAATAACTAATAATAGCATGGGGATTGATCCAAGTAACCCCTCCTCTGTATGAGTTAACGGAATATCTGTTTGTAGATAAATAAGGAGTGCAGCTGTGAGATAGTTGCCTACATGATTGCAGAAATGACCTAGTCCAGTCCATAAAAGGATCTTATTTTCCAAATTCAAGGAATAAAGCACCATGCTTCGCGAAAAAACTGAGCTCAAAAACCTCGTTGATCTTCAGGTATGGTTCGGGTCGGATTTATCGAAAAATTTAGTAAGTTCAATTCTTTTATCTGAATGGTCTTTTCTGTCAATATGAGTATGAAAATAGCTAAAATAATCCGTAAATAGCTTAGTATCTTGTCTTAAATTATCAAGAACATCTTGAGCAATGCGGATCTCGTTATATTCCTTCTTTGTAAATGAAAAGATGTTCTGATCCAATAATTCATCGAATGTAAGATTATCTGCTAACTCCACAAATTTATGAATCGTTTGTTCAAGATGGGGAATCAAATTTACTGACTGGGGGAAAAATTGGTGCTCGCTTATTCGTTGCTGGATAACCTTTTTACGTGGAAATTTCTCATAGCCGATTCCATTAACATTTAAAATCCTTGCAGCTGCAAGAGTAGTACCTGTGCCAGCAAAAGGATCAAGAACGCTTTTCGCGCCAGTTAACTTAATGCAACGGTAAGGTAGCTCGATTGGAAATGGCGCTTCGTGGCCTTTTTTTATTGTGCTCCCAGTTGTACGAGAATACGGAATGAACCAAACATTTCCCGCATCCCTCAGATCTGATTTTGCGTATCTTCCAATGTTTGATTTATCTGCATAAGGAATACCAATCGCTTGTGGAGTCATCCGATATTTTTTACGGTCTTTAACAAATACAAAGATGTATTCAAAGATATTGTTTAATCGTCTACTCCGACCAGACGGTGTATAATGGCCTCTTCCTAAGAAAGATTTTAACCAAATAATTGTTTGAAGACGAAAAAATCCAGCATTGGTTGTTAATTCTGCAATTCTATTTGATAATCCCTGGCTATTAGCAGAATCTCCGATATTTAGAAAAAACATCCCTTTAGATGAAAGAACTCTGTAACATTCAGACCAAACCTGCAATAGTAGTGCTTCATATTCTGCCTCAGATTTTTGATCATCATAAACGTTACCTTCATCATCTGAATAAACTTTGCTCCGATTATAAGGGGGTGAAGTGACAATCACGTCAATAGATGAATCCTTGACTTCTTTCTTCATATCCTCTGAGCTTTTATAGTAAATTATCTGGTTCCCAATCTTATCGTAATTAGGTTCTGAGTCCATTAGATCGCCAGTTTTTAATTATAAAAAAAAAGAAAGAAATGATAGCTTATTTAATTGTTTCATACTAAACACTCCTTCTAAATACATTTAAGTTTTAAAAATACCTTTCTCGGTTTTTAGAATCTGTCCACACTGATTATTTCGATTAGATAAAAATTTTTAGTAGGCTTTCGTTTATGATGAATTTTTTTCTATACCGCTAAAATCCTTTTAAATCAACGATTAGATAAAAATGCACATTTTAATTTTTCTTGGTTGTTGCTAGATTTTATGCATAAAATATCAAAAGCTTAATATTTTAGTTTTTTTTTATTGTACATCACACGGAAATCCATTCTGTTTTGCATTACAAGAAAAAACAAGTTCACTTGACCCACTTTACTCTCATTTATCCTGCTGAATAATTTTTTTCCATGTTAGCATCAGAAAATTACCGTGAACCATTTCAAATATCGTGAGAAAAAATGAACGTATATCAAGCATCTCAAGAAAACGAAGAGGAAGAAGAATCTGAAGAAAAACCTGAGGAGACAGAAGAAACTGAGGAAAAATCTGAAGTAGCCGAAGTGACTGAAGAAAAACCTGAAGTAACCGAAGTAACTGAGGAAAAATCTGAAGTAACTGAGAAAAAATCTCCCTCTAAAGATCCACAGGAGACAGAAGAAGCACTTAATGTAATGAAGATTAGTGATCTGGCTCCTTTTGAAAGAAAACTTCAAGTAACGTTTTGTGTTGTTGAAAAAAGTGAACCTAGATCGATTGTCAGTAAAAAGACCAATGAAGAACATAATCTTGCCGATTTAAAGGTAGGAGATGAAACAGGAACTATTACTTTGACTCTCTGGGATGAAACAATCGATCGTGTGACTGAAGGTGGAACCTTTGTCCTAAAGAACGGATACGTAAATGTATTTCAAAGCCAAATGCGCCTAGCACTTGGTAAATGGGGATCAATTGAGGACACAGATGAAACAATTTCGGTTGATGACGTAAAAACAGATAACGATCGCTCCCTAGAACAACACGAGGACAGAAGACGTCGAAGACCATTTGATCGTGGTGGAGACCAGCGCCGATCTTCTTATGGTGGTGGTAGATCTTCTCGAGGCAGAGATAACTCAGGTTATCGTGGTCGATCAGATCGTCAAGAACGTTCAGACCAACAAGATGGTTGGTAGACGTTTTTTATCCTTTTTTTTCTTTTATTTTCTATTACTGAATTGCTAGGGTGTTTATGACTATTCCCCCATCTTAAGAGAATCGATCTCTAATTGTCAGAAAATAAATGAATAGTACAATCGTAATAAATGGGGTCCATAAGGCACCAAAACTACCAGTTTGGATAAATGCAAGATAAAATTCATAGTTTAAAATAGTGAAAAGTAAATTTAGACTATATAAAATCATAGTCACTATCCAAGCTGAATAATTTAAATTCCATAACCCATAACCAAGAATAAATATCAAAAAACCCACGAAAAGGATAGCTCCCGCTAATACACCAAATAGCACTCCAAATACATCTACAAATGTTTCCTCCCACAGCGTGTTAAAATCTTCTCCTATTAGGCCGAAAGAAAGGACGACCAATAGTCCACCCATGAGCATAACAAGGAGACCAGTGAGCATTTCTAATAAAGCAATCAAACTGAGTAGGATAGGACGTTTTTTTGAAGTCATTGACATCTACCGTTTTTTTGTGATGAATAACAATTCTAAATAGCCTTAATATTCAAAAATATTAAGCTTTCCATCGTTGTGGTTACAATATAAGAAAATTTTCTACTTTGAGAAACTTCTATACCATAATATTAAAAATTTTGAGAATATTTCAGTTTTTAGAAGCTTAATAGCAATAAATTCAACTTAATCCGGAAATTAATAATAACTACTTGAAGAATAAAGAGGAGCTATCCTTATAATCACTGAGAATGAAGTTTCTAGAATCAAATTATCGGACGTACAAGATATGGGAAATATAGTAGGAATACGTTTAGAAGATAAGAATAAATGGGAAAGGAGAGCACCTATCGTTCCTAAGGATGTAAAAGATCTTATTTCCTCAAATTCCCTAAATTTCATTGTCCAGTCTTCACCTATCCGTGCATTTGAGGATACAGAATATCGCGCTGCTGGAGCGAAGACGTCCACGGATCTAAGCGAAGCAAATATAATTTTTGCCATCAAAGAGGTTCCACTGAATGTATTAGAGCCTAATAAAGTCTATATATTCTTCAGTCATACAGTTAAGGGCCAAAAATACAATATGCCGCTTCTAAAACGAATATTAGAACTTGAAACCACTTTGATTGATTATGAAAAGGTCATAGATGAAAAAGGATTTCGTCTGATATATTTTGGGAATTATGCCGGATTAGCAGGAATGAACCAAACATTATGGGCTTTCGGACATCGAGTAAAGGATCAGCATGGCATTGAGACTCCATTTTTAAAATTAAAGCATACTTATGAGTATAATGGACTAGAGGGGATGAAAAAAGCCATATCAGCGGTGTCTAAGGACATCAAGGAAAATGGTTTACATCCCCAACTTGTTCCCATGATAGTAGGGTTTGCTGGTTATGGAAACGTCTCACGAGGGGCTCAATCGATATTGGACCTTTTGCCTGTTATTGAACTAGATCCAAAAGAGCTAGCCGATTTTCATACAAATAGATCTGATGAGTTTTCATCGAAAACTGTTTACAAGGTAGTATTTAAAGAAGAACACATGGTTAATTCCAGAACAGGGGACAGGTTTGACCTACAAGACTATTACAAATTTGGATCATCAAAATATGAAGGAATTTTTGAAGAATACATACCCTACTTATCTATCCTCATGAATGGTATCTATTGGAGTGAAAAATATCCTCGTCTTCTTACCAAGGAACATGCCAAAGATATGTTTCAATCCAAACTCATGGTAAGATTACAAGTTGTTGGTGACATTTCGTGTGACATTGAAGGAGGAATCGAACCAACATTGATGGCTACAGAACCTGATAATCCCGCATTTGTATATAATCCATTTTCTAAAGAAGCAAAATTGGGTTTATCGGGTGATGGTTTAGCTATAATGGCTGTTGATAACCTCCCTTGTGAGTTACCTAAAGAATCGTCATCGAACTTTTCAAAAACTTTGAAGCCATATGTAGATCTCATTGCAAAACCTGACTATACAAAACCCTTTGAAAGTCTAGATTTGCCTCCTGTTATTAAAAATGCAGTAATTGCACATCAAGGACAACTCACTCCGAATTATACTTATTTAAAAGAATTTTTAAAGAATGTGTAGAAAAAAAAGGTGATAAATATGAAGAAAGTACTAATCTTCGGTGCAGGAATGGTTGCTGGCCCCCCTGTAAAGTACCTACTTGAAAAAGATTTTCAAGTTATTGTAGCAAGTCGAACACTACAAAAAGCAGAAGCACTAGTAAATAATCATCCAAACGGTAATGCTAAAGCTTTTGATATTACTCAAGCGACGACTGAAGAGCTTGAAGCTCTCATTCGCGAATGTGACTTAGCTGTAAGTCTTTTACCATATACTTTTCATGTAAAAATCGCAAAAACCTGTGTGAAACATCGTAAACATATGGTCACTACTTCCTATGTGAGTCCAGAGATGAGAGAATTAGATGAAAAGGCAAGAAATGCATCTATCTCAATATTAAACGAAATAGGAGTGGATCCTGGTATAGATCATATGTCGGCTCAAAAAATAATTGATGCTATTCATGAAAAAGGGGGTAAAATCCTATCTTTCACTTCCTATACTGGGGGATTACCTGCCCCTGATGCAAATAACAATCCATGGGGGTATAAACTATCATGGTCACCGAGAGGGGTCATATTAGCAGGACGTAATTCAGCTAAATATTTGAAGGACGAAGAAGTTGTAAAAATTCCAGGAGAGGATTTATTTGATCATTTTCTTCCTTTTCCAGTAAATGAGAAAGGTCCAGGGGATACTGAAGAGCTTGGATTATTAGAAGGATATCCCAATCGGAATTCTATAGAACCTTATATTGATGTATACGGAATTCCTGAAACCAAGACAATGATTCGTGGTACTTTACGAAATCCAGGGTGGTGTAGAACAATGAAAAAGATAGCTGATGTAGGTTATCTCAATCTCGACGAGCAAGAGTTTCCTTCAGGGTTCACATATAGACAGTTACTCAATCAGTTGCTTGATAAACCGTTAAAGTCAAATGCAAAAGAGAATATGATGTCTATATTCGATATTGAAGAAAAAGATGATATTATAAGACGATTTGAATGGATGGGCCTTTTAGGGGATGATGTACTTCCGAAAAAGAAGATTTCACCTCTCGACGCACTATGCCATCAATTTGAGGAGCACCTCCAATATGATCCAGGTGAAAGGGATATGCTAGTTATGGTTCACCAGTTTGAATATGTATTGGACTCTGGAATGGAAAAGATAACCTCTACAATGATTGATTATGGAATTCCTAATGGCGACAGTTCTATGTCTAGAACAGTGGGTCTACCTGCAGCTATAGGAGTTCGAATGATTTTAGATGGGACTATTACTGATCGTGGAGTATTAGTTCCTGTTAAGAAATCAATTTATGAACCAATCCTGAAAGAATTGAAGGAAATGAATATTAGCTTTACTGAAAGACTAGAAAAAGTGAATTGATTCTTCTTCCTAATTTCTATCATTTACTTCTTCTATCACAATACGTGGCGAAAATTGTCGAATCTTCTTCAAAACCTAATTTTTTGTAGAGTTGAATGGCTCCTTGATTAGATTTTTCTACCCAGAGAAAAATCATCTTGATCAATCTATCTGTAAGAATTTCCTGACATAATTTTGTTAATGTTTTTTGAGAATATCCTTGTTTTCGTTCTAATAGTTTTGTTTCAATTCCCCTAAGAATTGCGAATGAAAATTCATTATTCTGAAGAATGTGAGGTGCAGCTGCAAAACTAGCAATTTCCTTTCCTTTTAGATACCCATAAGCTATCCCTCCAGTCAGATGTCTATATCGTTTAGGAATGTTAACACGATTATTAGGAAAGCGAATTACAGAATCAAGATCTAACCTTCCTGGATTAAACGTTTCAACTGAAAGTTGGTAGGTAGTATATGTATTGTATGTATTAGTCTTTTCGTTTGTCTCCAATGATCTGAAGTTCGTAAATTTTTCTTGGATACTTGGCCACAATGAACTATCATGAAAAATCAATACTGAATTGGTATTAAACCACTGAATCTTCTTCTTTAAAGACCAAACTCTACTACTTGACAGATGATACTTGTTTTCATAGTGAAAGATGTAATCATAGGGATTCAAAGAGTAATTATATAGAAGAGTCCTAGGTTTTTGAGCTAGATACCAGTGAATGTAGCAAGTCTGCGATAATGGTTCCTCAGCAAATTTCGTGAAGAATTTTCGTTCCTTTTTTTTTTTGGAACTACCAATAGGAGGAAGGAATCTTTCCCAAACCATGGTATGAGCCTCTAAACTAATCTTCACGCTTTCAATGGAAAGATGGAATTGTTATGTCACCCATCGAAAACAGGCGCTTTTTCCTTATTTTGCTCGGAAAGTGGATGTCCGAGATCATATGATTTACGTAAATGCTCTAAACTAACATGTGTATACAGTTGAGTTGTTGAAAGGGATGCATGACCAAGTAGTTCTTGTATTACACGGATATCAACCGAATTTGCAAGTAAATGTGTCGCGAAGGCATGTCTAAGAGTATGAGGGGTTAATTTCTTATCCTGGAAATTTGCTTGTTCTCTGTACTTTTTTACCAATCGTTGTATTGAACGTGAAGTTAATCGTTGGCCTGATCGATTCAAGATCAATGCAGATGAGGAGGAATCCATACGTCGCTTCTCCAAGTATTCTTCTATGATTGGGATGAGCACATTGGGTAGAGGAATCAACCTGTCTTTATTTCCCTTTCCTCCAATAATTCTTATCATACGACTATCTAAGTCAATACAGTCTAAATCTAGATTACTCAATTCAGATACTCGCATTCCAGTTCCATAGAGAACAAATAAGATTGTTCGATCTCGTACACTATCAGGTGTATTTAGTAATTTTAATGTATCTTCTACAGAAATTGTTTTAGGTAAACTCTTGGGAATTTTAGGAGATTCGATATTCTCGGCTGGGTTGGATGAGATAAATGCTTCCTTTTTAAGAAATTTGTAGAATGATTTAAGGGAGCATATTTTTCTATGTAAACTACGTGGTGAGTATTTTTTTTCACGCTTTAAATGCAAAAAGAAACGACGTAAGTCAGTTGTCGTTCTCATTTCAATAGATCTTTCATTATTAAAATTATTGAACATCTGAAGGTCGTAAGAATATTCCCGAATGGTCTTTGAGGAATATCCTTTTTCTACTTCTAACCATACTAGGTAATCATCGATTAACATAGTTTGGTAATTTGACGACATAGAATATAATTGCGGATAATACCTACAGATTATCCCCAATTGTTTTGGAGCCTTTATTTATAGAGTCTATTTACTAGATTCGCTTTCGCTTGATCTTCATCGTAATTAATCAATTCTGCTCGGTGAAGCTCATGAAGGGAATGAAGGACGATTGCTGCAGAAAAACCAGTAGCTTTAGTTAGCTCTTCACGGGTCATATCTGCTTTATCTCCATGTAGGAGATATAATATCTTCGCATGGGGTTTACCAGCGAAAACTTTTTCTAATAATGTGATATAGATTCCTAAAAGTTGTTTTATATCCAGAGTAGTTTCTTGCTGTCCAGAAAGTTCAGTGAATAGCTCCGAGATCTTTTTAAATTCGGTTTCTAAGGATAGATACTCAAACTCAAGTTGTTGTTTTTGTAAATTTGCTTGGCTTAATTTTTCTTCTCGTTCTCTGAGAGCCGCCTCTTTCTCCTCTAAATCCTTCAGAGTTTTGCTTAGATTGTTTTCCATTGATACGATGGTGTTTTTAACTCGTTCAATTGTTGGAATGATCTCTTCCATCTTCAGGGGTTTATCTTCCATCTTTAAATCCACCTCTCTAACGGTAGATCCTCTTTGTTTATAAAAATATAATGCTTGTTAATGAAATGTACCAAAAACAATGTCCATATTACAGAATTTTCTAAATTTTTCATACTAAAAGAGAGATTTTCATTTAATATGGGTTAAAAAGTATGAGATAGCCCGGTGAATTGAAAAAATGAGGTAATGCGTGAATGGACTCTTCCTCCCATACCCTACGGGTCGGATTGTGAACCATGATAGATTCCGAATAATTCCACGAATGTTTCATAGAATGAGTAAGCTCAACAATCGGTTTAGTCAACTTTTCACTTAATTTGTAAAAACGAGCCAGTTTATAGAGAGAGATAAACAATACTTCGATGTTGAAAGATGTAAGCACTTTTTCCACTTCATGGAGAATCAAAGATTTGATTTCTTCAGGGTTTACCTCCATATTAGGCCAGTTGGGGGTAAATATTTGTCTATACTCAATGAAATCTCCAATATTTAAACGGGCGATGTTGAAATTTTTGGGGAAAAAATCATTCTGGTCTTTAACAATACCAGTGGCAATTTTACGATCAGTAGGAAAATCATTCCCTTTTTCTAAGGTTAGATTACTCGAAGAGGGTAAAAAACTGGTACACGCGTCTACATCATGTCCTTTCCTAGTTGTAGGATGTGTGTTCTTATCCGTTAGCAGAGAATATTGTCCAAACGATTCAAAGTTATCCTCAGAATGTGTTTCAAAGCGTAATTTTGGTAATTCAGTAAAATCAAGATTAGTACCAATAATAGAGAGATTTAATTTTTCTGCTATAGGGAAGAAGAATTGAGCTGTATTCTGAGCCGTAGCACCATCACATATAAAGAGCGTATCCAAGGAGGACAGTGAATCGTTTTCTTTATGAAAATCTTCTGTAAATTTTCGGGAAATCACGGAATAACGTGGAAAACCTAGAAATTCTCGATATAGCTTGTGTGTATGCGTCCTAAAAAATGAATAATCAGGCATACATAATAATTTTCTCTTTTCAGAGGGAGAAAGAATGCCTTGATCAATTAAGAGAGTTTCTAACAAAGTAAGTCAATGAAATTTCTGATGTTTTTTAAATTCTTTTAGATTAGTAATGTAAAGGAAATGAATTTTTACCCCTCCTGTAAATCCAATTCTATAGTTAGATAGGATTTAATGATGCATTTACATATGAGGGACCGTTGATTGAGTGATTATGATTTAGAAATTGATCAAATTGTTCAAAAGATTCAGGAAAATAACTATCAATCAGTCCTAATTCAATTTCCAGAGGGTATGTTGGATAAACCTCTTAAGAGAATTAAGAAAATTCTTTCAAAAGAGAACCTTAAGGTTTATGTTGCAGGAGATCCTAGCTATGGGGTTTGTGATTTAGCAGTGGACTTAGCGAAGAAACTTGGATGTGAATTATTGATACACTTCGGCCATTCGCAATTTGGTTTTCAGAATCAGGTGAATTCTGCATCATCAGAATCTCTTGATGTAATATTAGTACCAGCTTACTATATACCACCGAATGCGTTGGATTATAGTCCTCTCATTACTGAAATTACGAAAAAGAAGTGGAAAACTGTCGGTTTGGCTGCAACTATTCAACATATTAAAAGTTTGGATGATTTTGAAGAAATTCTTAAAGTAAATGATTTTCAAGTCATTAGATATGATTCAGGACAGATCTTGGGATGTCACGTCAACTCGCTTTACAAAGGGATGAAAGACTGTGATGGTTTTGTAAGTATTCATGCAGGATATTTTCATACTCACGGGATTTTACTTAATACAAATAAGCCTTTAATCCAATTTAATCCCTATAGTGGGAGTATCATAAATTATGAGGAAGCGGATCATCATAAAGCAATTCAACAGCGTTTTACATTGCTTACTAAGGCAAAAAAGGCGCAAAAGTGGGGTATCCTAGGAAGTTCAAAACTTGGTCAGCATAATTGGAAAATGATTTCTAATGTTCAATCTTTATTAGCGGAACGCGAGATTAACAACTTAACCGTTGTAGCCGAGAATATAAACCCTCAGGTACTAGCAAATTTTGCCTTTATTGATGCGTGGGTGGTGACTGCGTGTCCTCGCATCGCCATTGATGATAAAATCCGATTTTTCAAGCCTGTTGTGACATTTAGGGAATTTCTCTATCTTTTCGACCAATTAAAATGGGAAAATTTACTGGAACAAGGTTTCTTTTAGTTATAATGCATTTGAGATTGAAGGAAACAATCCTCGGATTGTTTTACTAGTTTCACTTATATATCTAGTAGGTGTAATAATGTATGTGTAGATATTATTAGCATAAGTGCGTACTATAATCGGAGACTGTTTGATTGAAGGAAAAACCAATTAGTGATCTATCTCTTCTCAGATCGAAGGAGAGAATATCCACACAATTGGAAACCAAATCACTCAGAGGATCAGATTTATTGGTGATTCTTTCTGATGAGGGAGGATTGCCTGTGTATACGAGATTTGTACAAGTTAGTGATCTTGGTGAAATAGTTTATAAAGACACTCCTTCTACACGCGCAAGTAACGAAAATGTTGTTCTGATTTCAGGTTTACTTGAAGCTATTGTTCAACTTAAAGATATTCTTGAACCTACGCTGACAGATTTGACTGGTAAACCCAATTCACCGATTTATGTTGATTATGCAAAAGCAGAAAGTGGGATTAGTCTACTATCAATGGCCTCATCACCAGATTTTCAACAGCTTCCAGGTCATCTTCTAAGCCAGTATGCTCCTTTACAGACTGATACCAATCTGTCAGGAGCAGATTCATGGGAAAAAAACTTTGAAGAAGCAATGGAAAGTCCATTAGGTGAAGACGCCGCCATCTATAAGCATATCCTGAGTAAAATCAAGACAGATTTAGCTGATTTTGTGTCCTTTATTCTCGTATACGATTATGAAGGGAATTATTTATTTTCAACAGCAAAACAGCAGGAACATCAGGGAGTTGCAGATCCGTTACTGAATTCTATATCGCAGTACATCAAACGAGAATATTTAATGAGTAAATATCGGGAAAGTCTGTCATTAATCGGCGTAAAGAGATTACATGATTCAGTTATTTGGCATTTCAAATGCTTCGATAAAATATTTGTCTTCTTTACGTATGTTATACCTGATCTATATGATTTCGACATTCTGAAAACAGAAATGATTACTTTTATCACAAATAACTTAGAGAAGTTCATAAAAGCAACAAAATTGTATTCGACTCCTCCTGGTTCAGTTTCTAGTAATATTAAGACGACTCGATTTACATTTTTATCATAAATTATGAACAATCAGACAATCGTATTTAGTGAGAAATATTTTTAATGACTTTGAATCCAGAAGGGGAGTACGGTTACTGAAATTTATAAAAATTTGATTCAAAATGTCAAGTGACAGATCGGATAATCCAAAGGTAGAATTTGCTAAATCAGGAAGATCCAAATGTCGAGGGTGTCAGGAAAAGATTTCCAAGGATATACCTAGGATTGGAATTCCCTCGCCATTTACCACACCAAAAGGGGAAGTAATTACCTCTTATCGCTACTACCATGTAAAATGTATTCCTCGTTACGCAATTCAAGACGTAATTTCATTCTTAACAAAGGAAAAACTCGATGATTCGAATTTGCAAAATGATACACTAGCGAGCCTGAATCAAATGTTACAAACTGAACCTTCAAAAGAGATAAAATCTGAACAGCAAATTCAAGAACCCTTTCTCGAATATGCGAAGAGTTCACGAGGTAAATGCAGGCATTGTGAAGAAAAAATTGAGAAAAATTCATTACGAGCCGCAGAACCAGCGTTAGTTGAGTTAGATGATGATAGGCGATTTGTAACACATAAATATTATCATCTGGATTGTTATTTGAACAATTCTAACGAGCCTAAAACCTTGATTAATACACTAATTGATATTTCGCTCAATAAACAGACGATTGACGAAGGGCAAGTTGAGGAAATTAAAGGAAGATTTAGCGACTTATATGCAGAAGGAACTGGCGTGGATGAAATTCTTGCGACCATAGGGGTGGAGGCAGTAACTTTCACAATTTTACGTTCTCGTGCGAAAGAACAAGGTGTTAAATTTGAGCAAATTGAAAAAGCGATAGATAGAGGTCTGGTACAAGGGGAAATTTTTAAACCTACACCTGATACTGTGCAAAAACTGTCCTAGCAGGTGATTTCCACTCTTAGAATGAGGAAAAGTAATAGCAAAAACAAAAGTCTCTCAATGAAATTATTTATGTGAAAAATTCTACTAAAGAGAGGAAGGCTACTTTAGCTACGTTTTTATATCCCTGTACTGATAAGTGCACTCCGTCTCCGACTCCACACCGTGGTTTTAACCTCCCTTCTTCTGATAAACTGGGATATACATCTATCACATACGAATCCAAATTAGAATGAATTAGTTGATTCAAATTTCGAACATGTTTCCCAAGGCCACCTATGTTCATCGGTGGAATAGTTAGTACAAAACACGGTATTTGGTTCGAATTGCAATAATGAAAAGCTTGTTCAATGGTTTGCCAAATATCTTCAATTTTTCTTCCCATCCCTATGTCATTGGCTCCTCCCCACAACAATACACAAGAATACTGATTTAAATTCGGAATAATCAATAATCTGCGTAAAATATCAGATGAAAATTCCCCACATATTCCTTCATTATCTAATTCAAAGGAAAAATCGGGAAATCTCTTTAAAAGATCTACCTCTAACCAGAATTCATAGGTACTTTTAAGATTACCTCCAAAATGAGGATCAAATTGAGGAAAACCTGCGGTATGCGAATTACCAATGCACAATATTTTTCTTAATTGTACCATGAGAATCAGTGACTATGACGTCTTTGGGGAATCTAAAATATTAAGGATAGAAGGAAGATCAATTTGACCATAATCAGTCTTTTTAGAATAAATAAACGCACCAAGTAGGAAGGCTAGGTATAAAATTACATTAAAATATACCAACCAATCAAGAATGTTCCAAGATACTGTGAGTAAGTTTAATTGTTCAATTCCTTTCAAAACTAGCCAACAAAATACAGAAACAAAGGTGTATACAAGTGTAATAGCACCTAGTCTAGAAACTCGTTGTGCAAGAATCATTAATTTAATTTCTTCGCCTTCAAAATTATCCAAGATGAGATTAACTCTTTTATAAGCCATGAAAAGAAGATAGATAACTGAAATGAAACTTGCGAGATATAAAAAGACCTCAATTCGAACAGGATCAACTAGCAAGTAAATATCTGGATTAATAGCAGTAAACACAGACATACCTATGGATCCACCAAAAATTGGTAGAGAGTATCGCTCAAATGTGTTGGTAGTGTTTAAAAATGCAGAGAAGTACGCGTTTCCGATTTCCAAAAATATTACCCAAACAAAAATGTTAGCCAGCAGGAAAAAATTAATTGGAGGAATTTCGGGTAAAAAAACTGCAAGAAGGAAAAACACGAAAATCGAACAGGAAGAGATGAAAATTAACGAAATATGAAGCAGAATAGGTTCCTCTTTTTGTCTGAAAATGCGAAAAAATGACATTCCATTCAGTAAGGAAAATCCAGCACAAAGCAAAAGAGGTATTCCCAGTATTAGTGATTCAATAAGGGACATGTTATTCATCCTCGAAAATTTTCTTTTTATCGAGCCCAAGCTCATGGTAAATTCTAGCTGCGTACTCTTTTGACCATTCTTCAGTTTTTTCTTCTAGTACTTTGGCAGCTAGAACAGAAATTTTTAGATTTAGTATTTTTGCATTCTTTTCCAAGTGTTCTAGCGTTTTTTTGTTAATTCTGATGGATAAGACTCTTGTGGATACCAATTAACTCACCATTTTCCTATTTCATCCAATAGTAGCGAAGTGTAATCGTTGTACACAAGGAATTATCAATAACCATTTTAATCTTCTGTAAGTGTTCATAAAAGCCAAGATTTGGTGTTCATTCTCATGACTGATGTATCGATGCACTTAACAGCCCAAGATGAGCAAATACACTCTACTTTTTTACAGAAGATTCAAATTTGGATTTTTGCGTTGAGAGCTCCTTTCTTCACAGCTTCATTGGTACCGTTGCTTCTTGGAATGACAATCGCTTACTATGAAACTTCCTCGATTGATCTCATTTTAGGATTATTGACATTAGTTGCAGGTGTATCTATACATGCAGGGACAAACTTAATTAATGATTATTATGACCGTTCAACAGATGATATCAATATTTACTATTCACAATTTAACGGTGGTTCTCGCATGATCCAAAATGATATTATCGCTCCCCGTAGAATATTACAAGCATCCATTCTGTCATATATAATTGGATCAGTAACGGCCATAGTAATTTTATTCTTAATTCAAGGAGTGTTGCTGATTATATTCTTATCCGTTGCAGTATTGTTAGGATTTTTTTATACAGCGCTACCTGTAAGTCTTAGTTATCGTGGTTTAGGAGAAATAGCTGTTTTTGTAGGTTTTGGGCCTTTAGGAGTCTTTTCTGCGTACTATATACAGTTAGGACATATTAATTCGTCCTTATTAACCATTGTGTCCATACCAATAGCTATCTTGATATCTTTAGTTCTGTTGCTGAACGAGCTTCCAGATTTTGATGCAGATGCTACAGCAGGCAAAAATACTTTGGTAGTCATGCTAGGAAAAAAGAAGTCGGTTAAGATATACTCAGTGGGGATGATTTTAGTTTATATTACTTTACTACTATTTGTATTACTATCATGGTTACCTGTTATCACACTTCTTCCTATGATAACATTTCCTATTGCTGTAAAAGCTGTAACACATGCAAATGGAAATTATGATAAAATAAAGGAACTTCTACCAGCTAATGGACAAACAATATTAATTCATTTTGTATTTGGTTTGTTACTAGCTGTTAGCTTCGTAATTGCATAGTATAGTTACCGTACTCCATATTGCTCTGTACATAAAGAGATATAACTATCTCTAAATCTTTCTTTCATTAGTTCTACTAGCTATCCCACCTGATATTTAGGATTCTCAGACGTAGATTAAAAAAAGCTAAACTAAATTCTGGGTAAAGATATGAAATGCTTAGGAATTGATATTGGAGGTACTTTCACAGATTTAATATTGGTTGACTCAGAAAAGGGATTAGCTACTCTTCATAAAGTGTCAAGTACACCAAATAATCAATCTATCGGAACACAACAAGGATTAGAGCTGTTTAAAGAAAAATCAATTAAACTTTCGAATTTAGATGTTGTTGTGCACGGGACAACAGTTGCGACAAATGCCATATTAGAACAAAAAGGAGTAAAAACAGCATTAGTAGCAACAGAGGGGTTTACAGATGTCATTGAAATCGGTCGTCAAAATCGTTCCAATCTCTATTCATTTTACCCAAAAAGAGTTGACCCATTGATACCAAGAGAATTAAGATTTGGTATTTCAGAACGACTCGACTCAGAAGGAAACATTGTTGTACCACTAGATACGGATGGAATAAATGAGATTATCGAAAAGATTCAGAAATTAGGGGTGCAATCTTTAGCAATTTCGCTATTATTTTCGTTTTTCAATCCAACTCATGAAATAATGATTGGTCAAAAGATAAAGGAAGTTCTTCCTAATTTACATATCTCACGGTCAAGTTGGGTATTACCAGTATTTCGAGAATTTGATCGAACTAGTGTAACTGTTCTTGATGCATACATCGCCCCTATAATGAAAAATTACTTTGATTCGTTTCTGGAAGTTATACAGAAACAAGATATTACTAATCCTCCTTTAATTTTATTATCCTCTGGGGGAGTTACTCAAATAAAAAATGCAGCAGAAAAATCTGTAGAAACGGTTCTTTCCGGTCTGGCTGGAGGAGTTCTTGGGGGGTATTATTCTTCTCAACTGTTGCAGCTTAAAGACGTCATAACATTAGATATCGGAGGAACTTCGACAGACGTCGCCAGTATTGTTAATGGAAAAATTGAAATAACCTCAGAAAATACAATATCAGATCATCCTATTCCTTTACCAACAATCGCGGTTCAAACAATCGGAGCTGGTGGTGGGTCGATAGCTAGACAAAAACATGGAATACTAAATGTTGGCCCAGAAAGTGCTGGAGCTGATCCAGGTCCAGCCTGTTATGAGAAGGGAGGGAATAATCCCACTGTTACCGATGCCAATCTAATACGGCGTCTCCTTAATCCTAATTTTTTCTGTAGTGGTACCATTAAAATTAGTTCAGAAAAAGCAGAAGAAGTAATGATCAAACTTTCAGAAAATCTATATCTGAAATCACTTGAAGAGGCCGCTGAAGGAGTAATTGAGGTTTTTGAGAACAATATCGCTTTAGCTTTGCGAAAAGTGAGTACTGAAAAAGGGTTAGATAGTCGTAACTTCGCCCTCTGCTGTTTTGGAGGAGGCGGGCCTTTACATGCCTGTTCGCTTGCCGACCGATTATCAATATCAAAAGTCATAGTTCCTCCTTATCCAGGTGTATGGTCAGCTTTCGGTTTATTGACTGCTGATATTAAACATAATTTTATTAAATCTATCATTAAGCCTTTAAACCAGTTAGTTTTACCTCTATTGGATTCTTCATTCGAAGAACTCGTTCATGATGGAATAAAATTGTGTATTGAAGACGGTTTTAGTCAAAACGAGATTCTTATTGATAAAAGTGTCGATATTAGGCTTGTCGGTCAATCTTATGAAATTACAGTACCTTTTAGTGAAAGTGTAAAAGAAATTTCAGAGTCTTTCGATAAGGCCCACGAGCAAGCATATGGCTATTCCACTCCAGAAGCACCTCACGAGATTATAAATATTCGTGTTTCAGCATTTGTACAACTTCCTAAATTTTCTTTGGCAAAGCTGCCTCACGGAGAAGAAGAACCCTCTCCAGAAAGTTTTGTAGAAGTACGAAGAGTTTTTCTTCATGGTAAATGGGAAGAAGTAAATGTTTATAGAAAATTACATCTGTGTTCAGGAAATAAGATTATTGGACCAAGTATAATTGAACAGGCTGATTCCACCATTCTTGTTGATAGCGGATGGATGATGGAGGTTCTCGAAGACGGACACATTATCATGAAAAGAATACAGGAGGATAAAACAGAATATGAAACTTGATCTCATTAGCTTAAGTGTGATCCAGAAAGCTCTAGAGAATATTGCCGAAGAAATGGGAATCGTCCTTCGTCGTGCTTCATTCAGTGCTAATTGTAAGGAGCGTCTTGACTTCTCATGTGCTATTTTTAATTCCGAAGGAGAATTGGTAGCACAAGCAGAACATATTCCTGTCCATTTAGGGGCTATGTTTTCATCCATGGACACATTATTAGCCCAATATGATGTGAATTCCTTCAATCCGGGAGATATTATAATTTTAAATTCTCCTTTTTCAGGGGGTACTCATCTCCCAGACATCTCTTTTATTTTACCCGTGTTTATAGAGAATAAATTGACCTTTTTTGTTACTAATAGGGCTCATCATTCAGATATTGGTGGTTCTACGCCCGGAAGCATGCCTGGTACCTCTACGGAGATATATCAGGAAGGTTTGATTATTCCACCAGTCAAATTGTATTCTAATGGAGTAGAAAATGATGATATCTTGAATCTTATCTTATCTAACGTCCGTGTGAAGGAGGAGCGTCTTGGTGATTTTCGAGCTCAGCGTGCGGCACTAATTCGAGGAGAGGATCGATTAAAGGAATTAGCAACGGATTATGGCAGAGATTTTCTTTTAAATTCCATAACACAATTAATGGAATTATCAGAAGATTCTTTTAGATCACATCTCGGAAATTTTCCAGATAAGACACTTAAATTTTGTGATTACTTGGACTCCAACGGAATAACTGAAAATCCTGTAAAGATTCAAGTGGCGATGCATAAACTTAAGGATAAGGTGATTGTATCATTTGAGGGGACAGATAAACAGCAGATAGGCAATGTAAATTGTCCAAAAAGTGTGGTGTACTCATGTGTATATTATGTATTCAGAGTACTTACAGATCCTTCTATTATGACTAATGCAGGTCTATTTAGGAACATTGAAATTAAAATACCAGCTGGGATTCTTCTTGATCCTAAAATTCCAGCTGCAGTTTCAAGTGGAAATGTGGAAACTTCCCAGAGAATAGTTGACGTTCTATTGGGAGCATTAGCTCAATCATTTTCCGAAATACCAGCCGCTTCTCAAGGGACTATGAATAACATATCCCTCGGATCTACAAAAGGAGTTACTCCATTTACTTACTATGAGACTTTGGGAGGAGGCACAGGGGCTGGAAAATTTCATAAAGGTACATCAGCTATCCATAGTCACATGACAAATACGTTAAACACTCCAATTGAAGCATTCGAACTTATTTTTCCATTTAGAGTTAAGAAATATGCCATTAGGCAAAATTCAGGGGGAAAGGGTAAAAACACAGGAGGAAATGGAATTGAAAAGGAAATTGAATGCTTAATTGATACTACAATCTCAATTCAGTCTGAAAGAAGGGCTTTTTCACCGTATGGTTTATATGGAGGGCAACCTGGAGCGAAGGGGGCCAATTATGTTAGAAAACGGAATGGTGAAGTAATAAATCTTCCAGGAAGGACTATTACGGAACTTTCATCGGGAGATACATTGATGATTAAAACACCTGGAGGTGGGGGATATGGGAAAAGGAAGTAAGGGACCGACTATGGAAATAAAAAATCAAAAAAGCCTTCTCGATTTACCTCTTGATTCAAATGAGATTAATGTAAGAAAATTTCTTTTTCAGCTTCTCAAAATTGGAATAGAAGCCGTTAATCCTTTCGAAATAGTAACCAATAATATTCAGTATGATTCGAACTCCCAGTCGCTCACAATCGCCCATTTAAAGCTGGATCTGAAAAATAAGCAAGTTCGTCTGATTGGAACAGGGAAAGCTGTTGGACGTATGGCAGAAGCAGTCGAGGCGGTATTAGAGGGAGTTCCGCTAACAGGCATTATTTGTGTCCCAATAGGTGTAAAGAAATCTCTAAATCTTGGAAAAATTCAATGTTTGGAATCCACACATCCATTTCCCTCAGAAATAAACTCCGAAAACACACAGAAAACCATGAAATTTATTCAAGAAATTTCCCCTGACGATCTTGTTATTAGCTTAATAAGCGGGGGAGGATCTGCATTATGGTCCGCTCCCATACCACCAATAACGATGAACGACCTAGAAGCTCTTAATATGGCACTTCTCCATTCAGGGATGTCAATCCATGAAATTAATGTGATTAGAAAACATATATCACAAATTAAAGGTGGTAAAGTAGCTCAATTAATCCCTGCAATGTCAATAATCCTACTAATTTCTGATGTGATTGGTGATCAAATTGAGAGCATTGCATCTGGTCCATTTTCTCCTGATACAAGCACATATAATGACGTAATCAATCTTTTGAATAAATATAATTTATCAAAAAAAGTTTTACCGAAGAGTGTATATGAGGTACTAACCAAGGGGGTAATGGGCGTAATAGCTGAAACACCTAAACCAAAAAATCCAATTTTCTCGCGATTCCACCATTTTGTAATTGGGTCGAATACAGTTGCTCGACAAGCTATATTCAATGCCACAAGTAAAGCGGGTTTAAAAGTAATTAATGATGAACGTTTAGTAGACGGAAATGCTCGGGAAGTAGGAGCGCAGATGGCAAAATTGGGACTTAAAATTGGTAAAGGAAATTCTACTCCAGTATTGTACATCTCAGGGGGTGAACCTATTGTAAAAGTTAAAGGAAATGGGACTGGAGGAAGAAATCAAGAAGTGGTAGCAGCGTTTCTTAAGGAAATAAGTGCTAATGATCCTTCTCCTGATATTTCATTTGTATCTATTGGAACTGATGGAATTGATGGAAATTCAGATTATGCAGGTGCTATTTGTGATAAATATTTACTGAAACTTTTTAATAAGAGGAACCTTGCTTTAGACCAATACCAGGAGAATAATGATTTAACAAACTTTTTTCTAAAGCTAGGAAAATCTTTGATCTTGTTAGGGCCAACAGGGACGAATGTGATGGATATCCATCTTTTACTTGTTAATTGTTCAAATCTGGGGGAAATTGTTCTGTTTCCCTAGGAATTTCGATCCCTTTCTTCCTCTCGTTTCAGGAACAAGTTATGTATTGTTTTTAAATAATGATAGTTATCATGTATTTAGAAGTATCATTTCAGTAACCTAATTTTTTGTTGTAATTTGATGGAACTTACAAAAACAGGTATTCCAGGTTTAGACGAACTCCTTGGAGGTGGAATTCCTACAGGATGGACAACGATTATCTCTGGAGCCCCCGGGTCTGGAAAAACATGCCTATCTGTTGGTTATCTTGTTGAGGGAATTAAGAAATACAATGAACCTGGTCTTTTCTGTAGTTTCACTGAATCTCGAAAGGAATTATTTCTTACACAGAAATCTTTTGGTTATGACTTAGAAAAATTAGTAGATACAGGGAAATTGAAAATTCTTGATTTTTCTTATGGCCGAGTTTTAGGGCAGGGACAAATGGCTTTACAGCAAACTAAGGTAGACCTTCCTGCTTTGACTAAGAGTATCAAAGAATCAATCAATGAAATTGAGGCCAAACGTCTTATCATCGATCCCCTTACCATTATCTCCCTCCTCTTCGATAGTATTCGGGAAGTTCGGTATAATTTTTTACGATTTTTTGATGTCATTCGACGATTTGGTGTGACTTCCTTAGCAGTAACAGAAAGTAGTTCATCAAAAGGGTTTACTGTGGAGGAATTTCTCGCAGCAGGTATAATTAGGCTGTACAATGAACGTTTAGGATCTAAACGTCAACGGGGTATCGAAATAGTTAAAATGAGAGGGATTAATCATAAAAGAGGACTTTTTCCTTTGTCGATAACTAGTAAAGGAATTATCATTTCCCCTGAAGTTGAGATGTTATCATAGGAGATTTCAAGTATCTAATCATCAATTACTTAGAACGTTGTTTAACAGGTTTATTGAAACCTAATTACGAAGGCAATTATTATCCCTCCCCGAATTAAAAGGGATTTGACTCTTGGTTTTATTCCTCCTTAGGTTTCGTAGGAATTTTTCCTTCCAACTTAGCCTTTGTAGCCTCAATTCCACCCCTAAAACCATCTTCTTTCGTTTTTTTCAACAATTCTTTCTTCAAATCATCGGGCATTTTTTTTTCTTCTTCTGACAATGAAAGTCCTCCAATTACTTTTTCTCCCTCCTTAACTAAAAAGGTTTTCATTTTTAAATTTTCCGTGAGTGGAATAAATAAAGATTGAACCCGACATAAATATATATATAGAGTATCAATAAGATGCTAAACCTTGTTTTGTAGTTAGGTGTATGCATTCTTGTTTATTCGAATCAGAACTCCGTATGAAGATATCTCTTGCATTCCTTCCAGTCCTGGGATTTATCGATTTATCGATGCACAACAAGAAATTCTTTACATTGGTGCATCCAAAAATCTACAGAACCGAATTTCACAGTATTTTAGAAACTCAAAGTTTAGGGAAAAAAAGTATTCACAAATTCAGAAGCTAACAAGGTATATTGAATATCAAGAATTTGAAACTGAAGAGTCTGCTTTCGAAGCTGAAAGACTTCAAATTTGGACTAACAATCCAAAATTGAACATTCGAAGTAATGGGATACAGTCATTCTCCTATCTTATATTCAGAAAAGAACCATATTTTCATCTTCTGTGTAGTTCTAACGACAAAATTTATAGATTTACTGAACATGATAGAGTGTATCGAATCAATTTGCACTCAAAAAAGCTTCAAGAATTGATTGATCAAATTCGTAGAAATTTGAAGCTATGTACCTCATCCAATGAAGATTCTTGTTGGGAATATCAATTGAACTTATGTTATCGTAATTGTCTCCAGTCAAATAGACTAGCGATTGAGAAGGGGATTAATAACATTTCTAAGTTAATCAATACCCTGACTTCAAATGATCTTACTCTCTTGAATGAATGGAATACACATTTCGATAGATTTGTTGAAAAGATGCAATTTGAAGAAGCTTTGAAATTTCACATTTCTTTGCAAGCTCTGGAACTCCTACGTCGACGTTTTGCAGGAATTAGTTTTCCTCTTGATCAAAATCGGTTTATATTCACCTTCCCAGAGGATATTCAGAATGAAATACAAACTACAATTTATTCGTACCATGATGGGAGATTAATTTCCGAGGAACACCAGAATCGGCTTTGGACTAAAGATTTATCACTCGAAGTATTCATCTTGTATTTTTTACAGGAATATTATCAGAAAAATACAATCCTACCGAAAAAAGTCACAATTAACTATCAGTTAACTACTAAAAATCAGCTCCGGTTCAGAAAGTGGATGAGAAGATATTTCCATCAACCTATTCTGTTAGAAATTAGTAGCGAAAAAAAGTGATTGATTTCGAGTCAAATCACAGTATAAAATATTCTTTCACGAAATTTCCCTTTATTCTTAGTGCTTATCAGTGAAACTTCACCAATTTCTGATGTGTTCTTTACATGGGTTCCAGCACAAGCTGCAAAATCGTAGTCTCCAATAGAAATAATTCGAATAGATTTGATTGACTTGGGCACCATTTCAAGATATTTAGTCTGGTATTTTTTCTCGCGAAGATAGGAAAAAGCTTCCTCTCTTGGTAATGCCTTTATTGATACAGGCAATTTCTTCGCCAAGATCATATTGATTTTTTTTGTAATTGTTTCTAATTCTTCTAGTGGTATTTTCCGTAACGGTTGAAAATCTAATCTGCTCTTCCCATATTTCAGCTGGGTACTGACAGTTTCGGCTTGATAGTTGACCTGAAAGTAACGACTGATTACATGTTGAGCTGAATGACTCCGCATCAATCTATAGCGGTAGTTCCAATCTAATTTTCCTTCTACCTTTGAACCCACTGGGAAATCTTGAGTTTCAGTTTCGTGAATCACCAATTCTTGATGTATTCGAGTGTTATTTACCTTAATGGGCTGGTTTTTGATAATCAGACTTCCTCTATCCCCTGGTTGGCCTCCTCCTTCAGGATAAAAACAGGTTTCTGTTAATACAATTCCTTTGGAAGTATTTTTCACCAGAGTTGAATTAAAATCTTTTATATAATTATCTGCTAAGTAAATCCGCTTTGTCATGCTGTATCTCCTTATTGACAGATTGAATATAAGCAAAAAAGAAAAATCTAATTTTTTTAGCCGTATGATCAGTATTTGGTTGAAAAATTACTCAGTCATATCAAGAAAATTATCAAGTCGGATTGTTCGCCGATATTGTTTGATTTTATTCGTTACAGTGTTGGCTGCTATCCTTTCACGCTGTTTTAAGGGTGTTTCTGGAATTTCAAGTCTGAGATGCATAAGTTCAGTTCGATACCATTCGGCTATTTGTTTTTCGCCAGGATCAGGTTTACTTTGCCTTTTCTCCATGATATTGTTAACTCGGGATCGTAAATATTTTTCTGTTAGTTTCTCTTGATTTTTTTTCGATTCGTGTGGGTGAGCTAGTCTGATTTGCTCCTCAGCATCCTGCCACCACTTAGCCATTTTCTTAGGGTCCAGTTTGACTTGTTTATACCCATCTCTAGGCATTTGAACACTTCACGGTCGAATTATTAGTAAGGGACGAAATTCTTACCTTCAATCAAGAATGTTCCTCCAGCCTTTTATTAATTTCATTTTATAATGATATTGGCTAGTTAATGAGTAAAATACCAATTATACCAGATGTGTAGACAAATTTTCTTCTTACCCACGCTGAATGCTTACGAATTGCGTCGAAATTATCTTTCAGTATCGAAGATCGGTATAAATACAGAATTATTAGCAGAACGGAAACTAAGATAGAAATCCAAATAACAAGATCGGGAAGAAAGTCCTGTAATGAATCATTCAGGATCAAATAGAAGGTCATCAATGCTAGCATACTACAAATAAGTCCTCGAAGTAATAGGGCACTATTCTTCTTTCCTAGGATCACGGAGGTCGTTCGTTGTTTTCCTTTTTGATCAATATTAAAATCAATTAATTGAGAATTAAATTGTATCCAAATACCATCGAGTATTGATAATGAGATGAAAACTAGAAAAAGGGGCTGTTGGATGAGATATTCAAATGGGGATATGACTAACCCTCCCAATAGGAAAAATAAACCAGAAGCATACAATCCATGAGTAATTAAGTCAAGATATACCCGTTCTTTAAAACGGATAGGAGGAGCGCTATAAAAATGACCAATTAATAACGTAATGGATACAAGAATAATAGTTTCAATACCTAGAATTAAACTGAATGACAAACTGATTACCACAGGAGTCAGGAGCATAATCTTAGCAAGATACGGTTTTTTCTTGATATTGGAGCTGCAAAAATAGTTACGCGCTCCTTTTTTCTCATCAAGTAAATCATAAGGTGCATCAAAATAGTCGTTTATCATCCAGATATAGGGAAGTAAACAAATTGAAACTATTAGTGCTGCAATAATCCTTATCCAACTTTCCAAAATTATTGATAGATCCCAATGTAAAATCGCCAACTCTGTGAATAAACCGAATAGCATGAATGGAAGTCCAAATAAAACACCGATTAAGAGCCGATTTTTAATTATAAAAACTAGAATTGTCTCGAACCGTTTTCCTTCGACATCACTTAGCTCAATAGTTGGCATCTCTCAATCCTTCAGTATTACTATGGAAAATAAATATCAGTCTTTTCTTCCAGATACTTATCGATCAATTATTACAATTGTTCCAGCTACAGAACTTAATAAGGAATTCAGTGTAAAAAAAAAGAGGATCCAGAAAATTTTTCAATCAAAAGGCTAAATCAGAAATACTCAACAGAGTTCAACTAATGAGGGTGATATAGGTCATCATGAAATATGAAGATGAAGATTGGAAAAGAAGTCAAGCTAAATTCGTCGATGTTACACAAGAGACAGAGAGATTAAAAGACCTCGATCATTTTTGGATAGAAATTGAAAAAGAAGGAAGTGAATGGCGATTATGGCGTTTCGCTTATCTTGATACCGATTTAACCGAAATTTATCTTCCAGATCTCACTCATGCGCGATTCAATGAGCCTATATTACTTATCCATGGTTTTAATTCGAAACACACAATTTTCAATTGGTTCGCCAGAGAATTGTGGAGATATGGTTTTCGCTACATATTTGCACTTGACATGTCAGATCTAATCGATCTGGATAATGCCAGTGCCAATCTTGCAAAGAATGTTAAAATAATCAAAGAAATTACAAATGCCCATAAGATTTCAGTACTCGCTCACGCTTCTGGGGGGGTACTAACACGATATTATACCAAATTTCAGAATGGAGCGGCCCATATTAGGGTCTTGGCAATGATTGGCAGTCCTCATGATAAGACACAATACCTTAATTTACTCCAGAATAAAATTAACGCAACAAAAGAGGAGCTAGAACAAGCTATAGACTATTTTGAAGATATTAGTTCAACAATTAGTGAAAAAGAACTATGCTTTCTTACTCAAATTAATATTGGGGGATCAGTATGGTCAACAAGCAAAAACGGGAATACTGTAAGATTTATCCCCTTACCCGACGCAGTAAATATCTCTGTTGGAGAAACACATTTGCGGTTACATAGACATAAAATTGTGTTTCGGCTGGTTCGACCGTTCCTTATTCCACAAATAGCGATATTAAAGATCCGTCTTCTCACACTTGTCAACTTACAATCACCAGTATCACTCTGGATTCATTCTCAAGGCCATTTAACTCAACAATACCCACGTCAAGGATTCATTGCACCTAATCAAAAAATTGCTATCCCTGAAAATCCAATGATAATTTATACGAATCAGGTCAAGTTAGATCTGGAGGGGTCTCAAAAATTAGTTATTCATGCATTTGAAAATGTACGTTTACAACAAAAGAAAATCGGGAGACTTAAAGTACCGATAAAAATAGATAGACTTCCACGTGTAGAATATCTTTCATTAGTTGGAGAAGAGGGTCAACGGATCGATTTTGCCTTATATGCCTACATTCCATGAGGATTTAGATAATGAAATTATATAAGCAGGCTGCAAATCTAATAAAGAGTAAATCCAAAATTGTCGCTTTTACGGGTGCAGGAATAAGCGTAGAGTCGGGTATCCCTGATTTTCGAAGTCCAGGAGGATTATGGGAAAAATATAATCCTACTGAGTATGCAGAATATTCCGCGTTTTTAAAATGGCCTGAAAAGTTTTGGAAGATGCATTCTGAACTTGCTGAGCTTGTCTCATCGGCAGAACCGAACCCAGCTCATATAGCGTTAGCCACACTTGAGAATTTAGGAAAACTTAAAGCCGTCATTACTCAAAATATTGATTTCTTGCATCAACGTGCAGGTAACTCCCGTGTTCTTGAATTACATGGGACAGGAGAAACTGCATCATGTTTAAGTTGCCAAAAACAATTTGATCGCGTAATGGTTGAAGAACTTCTTAAAAAAGTCCAGGTTCCGCGGTGTCCAGATTGCGAGGGGCTAATAAAACCCAATGTAGTATTGTTTAGTGAACCTCTTCCTGCAAATGTTTTTGAAGAAGCCAAGCAAGAGCTGCTAGAATCCGATTTATTAATAGTCATTGGAACCAGTTTAAGTGTATTTCCAGCAGCCGCTTTACCTTCTCTGGTGAGTTTTAATAATACTCCAGTAATCATTATCAATGAGGAACCGACGTCATTAGATTCATCAGCAAGTATTGTAATTAATGGAAAATCAGGAGAAATTTTCCCTCAAATAATTAAAGTCATGAATACAGATGAGGAGACTAATTGATAGATTTCTGCATAAGGATTGCATGTTCTTTACGTGAGTAATAATTCTTTAATTTTTTAACCTCAGTGTATCCATGTTTTCGATAAAAATTGATTGCTTTATGATTTTCAAAGTGAACCTGTAATTCAAGGGTTTGGACAGAGTAGTGATCAACAAGATTCTGCTCAAATGCTTGGAGTAACCGTTGACCAATTTGATGTTGTTGATATCTCGGATCCACTTCAATTGTAACTATTCTCCCTAGCAATTCTTTTTTATCTTCATACTCTCCAGCAATAAATCCTATAATTTTGTTTTGGGGCTTTAAAACCGCAGTTAGTGCTAAATGGGGTGAAGAAGTATTTATTATTCTCACAATTAGAGAAGGACCATAACGCATTTTTGGTGAAAAAACTAATTTTTCTAATTCATTAATTTTTTCAACATCAGAGATTTTGCTTGGCCTAATTACAACCTTAACTATATCGGTGTCATTGTCAGGAATTGTCAGGTCTGATCACAGTAATTTTGATTTATGATAGTTTTTTGCTCGATGGGATAATAATGCAATTCATTGATTAATAATCCAGTGAAAATGAAGAATTTATACGGAAAATTTTAACCTATTGTTCTATAAAAAAACGATTTTTTTTCATATTTAAAGAGATTTTAGTCAAATATCTAGGGAGACTTAGTTTATTTTCGAATATTGTTTAGACTAATTTTATATAATCCCCTTTGCTGAAATTCTGCTATGGATTCTATTGATAAAAACATCTTATTAGACCTTCATGTTAATTGCCGAACGACTTTTCAAGAGATGGCCACTAAGAATGGTGTATCAGCGAATGCAATCAAGAAAAGATTTAATAAAATGCTTTCAACAGGTGTAATTGAAAATTTTTATGTAGAGTTGCCCTTAGCGGGTGTAGACGCAGAGATGCTAATGGCACTCATCACTACTGATGGAAATGAGGATGAGAAATTTGTAGAAGTGATGGGAAATCATCCAATGATCAGTTATATAGGAAAATTAGCTGGAGGGATGTACAATGTATTTTCTTGTTTTCAGGGAACGACAGGCCTTTCAGAAATGGGTACATTCTTCAGGAATTTATCTTCCGTGACAAATGTAGAAATCCATCCTTTACTTTATTGGAGAGGAAATAAAGTTGAATTTACAAATTTGCAGAAAAAAGTCTTGAAGTGTTTAATAGAAGATCCAAGAAGAGCTGCGAGTGAAATCGCAAAGCAGACAGGCTTAACTTCAAGAATGGTGAGTAAAACGATCAATGAACTAATGGAGAAAGGAGGAGTTATTTTAGGAATCATATGGAATCCAAACCTTGGTGGGATAGTTGCGATGATTCGAATATCATGGTTAGAACAAAAAACTAATCTAAAAGAAATTATTAGTTTTCTTCAAAATAACTTCCCTGAAGAGTATTTTGCCCCTATGATATCAGCAACAAGTCCAGTGTTATTCGCTACTTTCATTGTTAATGATTTGAAAGTTGTACAAACGATTTCTTCGGAAATTAAGAAATTTCAGCATGTGACAAATGTGATAACCTATTTGGGAGAACCTTCAAGGGTTTTTCCTGATATTAAGACGACGAAACTGAAGGAATTATTAAATTCAATAGGTTAATGGATTAAATACGTCTTTCCGTTAATACATCCTTCTTCCCCTGATATCAAAATTCAAACCACTTGGTTCATTTTTCCTCACCTTAGAATTTCTTAGTTTCCAGGATCTTTTTTTCCTTCGTTTCGATCGAATCGATTTCTGTGACCGTTTGACTAATTTATTAGATTTTTCCTTAGATGTTTCTTATGATAGAAAGTACTAAAATGAATTTTATTGCTATAAATCAAATTTTATGAGTTTACCCTAAATTGGAATCGGTTAAAAAACGAACTTGCTAGTTCGTTTTTTTCAACAAAAAATAAACGTATAGCGGTTAAATGTGAACCTAGTAACTCCCATGACTATATATCAATCAGTATTGCAATTTCAAGTGGTTAATATCAATAATCAAAAAAAAGAAGGAAAAAAAATGTCAAGTAAAAAAATTTCAATCGATCAAATAATAACCTATATTCTATATGCGATACCCCTCGCCATGGGAGTTGCAACTCTGATTATTTCAATAATAGAACCGGGAACGGATATGTCCTTTGCACTTGGTCTAGGAATGGCCTGCTTAGGAATTGTTGGATTAGATCTTTTAGATAAAGGAGGAGAAAGTTAGTCCGGAATTATTTCTACATAATGGAGAGAATTTAGCATATATATAATTTCAACAGTAAAATGGCATTAAAATTGATAATACAGAATCAAGATAAGTTGAATGATTGTGAGAACTATTAACATAAAATACCAATACCAGAAGCTCTTATCTACTCTTATAGATGTGAAGTTGGATAAAAATTTGACCAATGAACTTCTATCAGAAGTATATGTCTCTGAATGGGTTAAAATGTTCTTAAGTGGCAATATCGTGAGTAAAGAGATTGAAATACAGATCGAGATCCCTATTCCTTTCTCATCTTTTCAGAAAACAGAAAATAACTATGATATCGGTTTTCTCTTAAAAATTCAAATAAAACTTCTCGAATATTTGTTAAGATTACACACAGATCATGATTTTAGTTTAGATATTATCAAGGAAGAAGGAATATGGTATGGTACCAAAAAACTGGAATCAGAACCAACAGAAGAACTTATATCCCAATTGATGCCCCCTAAAATATCTCCAGAGAATTTCGTAGCTGAAAGTAAAAAAAATCAAAGATGAAAAGAATTTCTAAGGTGAAATTGATGAAAGAAAATGGTATAAAACTCCAAAATATTGTCAAAAAGTTCGACGATATAACTGCTGTGGACGATTTGAGTTTCGAAGTCGAAGCTGGGGAATTATTTGGACTATTAGGACCAAATGGAGCGGGAAAAACGACTACAATTAAGATCCTAACTGGATTACTGAAACCAACTAGTGGTGAAGCCAAAGTTGGAGGTTATGATCTTAAAAAGTCAATCGGTAAAATCAAAGAAATGATTGGTGTTTGCCCTCAAGAACCAGCATTTTATCCATATTTAACTGGGCGGGAAAATGTGGAATTGTTTGGTAATTTGCACGGGATGTCGAAAACAAAAATTAAAGAAAGAGCGGAAGAGCTTCTTGCAAAAGTCGGTTTAGTTGAGGGAGCAACAAGAAAAGCGGGAAAATATAGTGGGGGAATGGTAAGACGAATTTCATTAGTGATGGCTTTGATAAATGATCCCGATATCGCCTTTCTTGACGAACCAACTGTGGCAATGGATGTCCAATCTCGTCGTGCGACATGGGACTTCATAAGGGATCTCAAAACGCAAGGAAAAACAGTAGTTCTTACTACACATTACATTGAAGAGGCAGAAATGCTTTGTGATCGTGTAGGAATTATAGACCGTGGAAAATTGATAGCATTAAATACTCCTAAAGCTCTTATGGCTGAATATGATGCTAAAGACTTAGAAGACGTTTTTATCAAAATTACGGGGAGAAAAATCCGTGAATAAAGGTGGAAGAAAATGAATTTGCAACGTATTTACTCATTAATGAAAAAGGATCTGAAAAAATTAGTTCGAGTTCCTGCTACGCTCTTCTTAGCATTAATATTCCCATTAATACTCACAGGTGCTTTTGGGTTCGCATTCGGATCTTTAGGAGGAGCAGGTGGGGAAGTAGCATATACTATAGGAATTGTCGATTTGGATGAGACAATTTGGGCTGAATATTTCATTGGTAATCTAACTGAAAGTGAAGTACTTGAGACGAAATCTTATGACACTAGTGTAGAAGCAGAAGACGATCTCTCACAAGGGATAATTGATGCATTCCTTGTTATTCCAGAGAATTTTAGCAATAGCTTCAATTCTTATAACTTAAATCCTACAAATGCAAGTACATGGGTTAATTCAACAGTTGAACTCACTGTCGATCAGGGTTCTATGATCGTATCAGCTGCTATACCACCTCTTGTTCAACAAATATTGGCTGAGACTCTATATGGGAAGCAATCTATGATTGTGGCCCAACCAGTTCAGATTGGAACTCCTGAGGGAATTGAAGCCGATCATTTTACCCAATTTGATTTAATGGCACCTGGGATGTTTGCTTTTGCTGCAATTTTCTTAACAATGATAGTTGCAGAAGGATTTGTAGAAGAACGAACTGAAGGACTATTACGACGAATACAGGTAACTCCTACTTCACCAACAGATGTAATTCTCAGTAGCGTAACTGCAAATATGATAACAGCTGTTCTTCAGGTAGCGATTATCTTTATTATGGCGAATTTGATGGGATTCAATCCTTTAACTGACTTATCTGGATATATCTTCGCTTTTGTAATCGTTCTACTACTGGCCCTCTGCAATATAGGATTTGGGTTAATTACGGCTTCTATCGCTAAAACTCCAGGAGCAGCAACTGGAATAAGCTTCATGTTTATTCTACCTCAAATGTTTTTAGGCACATTTGTTCCTGTTCCTGATGCAGTTGGTCAGCTAGTTCCAGCTTATTACGTTACAGATGCGTTAACATCTATTTTTCTTAGAGGAGCAGCAATTACTAGTGAAAAAGTATTGTTAGATTTAGTAATAATGATCGGATTTTGTGTTGTCATTATTCTAGCTGGAATCACTGTATTTGCGAAATTTGGACGAGAAAAATAACCATAATTTTCTCCTCTTTCTCTTTTTCTAATGTTTCAAAATTGAAATTTACACCTCAGCGTTAAATATCACAAAAAAAATGTAAGAATTTAGCAAATAATATGAAAGTATTTGATGTTTGGTGAAATTAATAAGTAGGTCTCTCAATTAAAAGAATACGGATGAAAATTAGTGTGCCCATGCATAAACTAGCAACTCTGGCTTATCTTGTCCATGAAAACGAAGTCTTGTTACTTTATCGTAATAAGAAGGAAAATGATTTTCATGAGGGGAAATTTATTGGAGTAGGTGGGAGACTTGAACCTGGGGAAACTCCTCTCGAATGCATCATTCGTGAGATCAAAGAAGAAGCAGGATATGAATTTGAACCCTCCGATATATCTTTTCGGGGATATATTTATTTTGATGAAATAAACAGAAAGAAAGAATCAGAGGATTTACCCGCCTTCAACTGGTTAGTATTCTTATATACCGCAACGGTTGAAGAGAAAAGGAATTTCGTTAATTCCGAAGGAGAATTGCATTGGTTCGTAAAGGACAAAGTTCCGTATGAGAATATGTGGGGAGGAGATCGGATATTCACCCCAAAAATTTTGGAAACTGATGAGATTATTGAGGGTAAATTCCTTTATAGAAATACTGGTATCAGCTGGTGGACTTTTGGTCGTGATCAATAGAAATTTTGCCTTATTTGAAAAGCACGATCCACCTCATCAGTTATTACTCCATAAACTTTTTTCTTAAAGCAACTCAGTAAATATTGCTCAGTATTTACAGTATACGGATTGACCAGTATGCCCTTGTTTCTTGCTTCTTTGAAAGATTTATGTGTATAATATTTATGGAGACGTGTAGATAACCAGTATGGAATTTTCGTCCCTCCACCTGGAATTTTATCGTAAAAAGGATGGATCGCGTCACAATTAAATTTTTGAGTCAGTAGAATTTGGTTTCGGGCAAATCCGACTAAAAGACCAGTGGGTAATTCTGGATTTAGTTCTTTAATCTTATGTAACGCTTCACCATGAAAGGATGATATAATGATGTTCTCAGGGGTATTGTTAATATTATATTGTTGAATTACTCGAACTAATTCTTTTACTCCATTCTTTTGAGGTTTTAGTTCAATATTCATTAAAATTTTATTTCCAAATTTTTCCAGAATGTCCTCAATCGAAGGGATGGTTATTCCTTCGGATAACTCAATTTCAGTTAAGTCTCCAAGCTTCAAATCATCTATTCGCTCAGATCGGCCTAATTTTGCGAGGGTTGCATCATGAAAACAAACCAAATGACCATCAGAAGAGAGCTGCACATCAAATTCAAATCCATCTGCATTTGCCTCAATTGCAGTTTGAAATGCTTGAATACTATTATCAGGCTCAGAGGTTTTACGAAAACCCCGATGGGCAATGATAAAAGTCATAACAGATACTACTCCTAAAAAAGTACAAAAGTAAATTAAAAATGGAACGAGACACAAGGTCTCTATATTCTATCTCTGTTCTTCATCCATCACTCGTGGAATTTCAACTTCTAATTGATCTAATTCCTTTTTGTATCGTCTAGAAAGGGGGCGGATCTCGTTTTTTCGATAACGATAAGTGATATCACCTCTATCACCAGCAAGATCACTCCATGGTTCAACTAATACGACATCGTTTACCGTAATCCTATATCCTCTTCTGAAACGACCAGGAATTCGTGCAACTCTTTTAACTTGATCGGCACATAAGACATCCATTCTACGCGCCCCAAGATTCCGAATAACAACTCCGATAACTTCTGCTTCATTAGGATAGCGTGTTCTCCTTGAATAACCCGAAGCTGGAACAAATCCTCTACCTTTGCCTCTTTTCGGTGGCTTTTTTCTCTTGCCTTGACCAGGACTCAATTCATTTTTCCTCAATATATATTCTTTGAGAGTATTTCTGTTATATTGCTCCTAAATGCCAACTTAGTTATCGAAGGGGTAAATATTTATTTTAACAGCCAATTCCTTTTCAATACAATTAATTGGTAAATCCATCATGATGAAAGACTTGTTAGGTGCCTTAAAGGCTTATCTAGGATTGATCTTCAAATATCTTTTGAAGAAAATAATGGATTATGATTGATTGATATTGTGATCGTATAGATTGCATTAATGAGGAAAAACAATGTTTCGAAAAAAGGATTATAGCAAACCAACAATTTTTTTCGGTTTATCCTCGTTCCAAATCCTTGCAATGTTTAGGAGAGGGTTGTTTTATACATATCTTTCAATATATTTACGAGAATTTCTTGGTTTAAGTGTTACCGAGACCACACTCTTTGCATCTTTACCAATGATTGTCAATTCAGCATGTCAATTGTTTCTTTGGGGGATAATATCAGACAAGTATCAATTACGAAGAACGTTAGTTGTGATTGGTGAAATTTCAGCTGGTTTCAGTACTCTGCTTGTGTTCTTTGCTCATCGGATGGTATCAAATCCTCTTCTAGCTGGTTGGATCATCATCCTAGGGTTAAGTGGTGTTGAATTTTTTTGGAGTATGTCTAATACAGGATGGAGTGCTCTAATCTCAGACTTATACGAATATGAAACAAGGCAAGAAATTCAGGGACAACTATCGAGTGTTGGTGGTGTCGGTAGGATTATCGGAATTTTAATAGGAGGAGCCCTTTACGATGGTCTGACACAGTTATATCCAGGGTGGGGTTTTTATGAAGGGCCTTTATTTTTTATTGCTGCTTTAGTAATGTTTATTTCCACGATTCCGATGTTGTTTATTCCAGAGGGTGGAGTAAGCGAAAAAAAGCAGGATGAAACTACTGCTTCGTCTTCAATATCAAAATTTAAGAGAACACCACATAAACAAACGAGAGGAGTTTTCATCATATTTTTAATTGCCATGGTATTCATTAATTTTGGGCGGAACTCATTAGCAGTAATATTTTCTCCATATATGGTTTTAGACTCTGGTTTCAATTTGGATTATGGAGAATTAAGTATTCTCTTAAATTTCCAATCAGTGGGAATCATAATTGTTGGGTTGCTAGTAGGAAAACTGGGTTCCAAAATCGGTGATGGTCTCTCAACTTTAGTAGGTGCAGGAATGGCAATAGCTGCATTGGCACTTATTACATTCGCTACTTTTCTTCCTTTAATTTATGTAGCTAGTGCATTAAGAGGAGTAGGAGATGTAATTGTGACGGCCTCTTCGTACGCTTTTGTTTCCGAATTGATACCACCTGAACGACGTGCGAAAGGATTTAGTATATTTAATACAACTTTTTTCCTAAGTTGGGGGTTAGCTGGAACATTGTTAACTGGTCCGATTATCGACACTCAAATTTTATCGGGAGTCCCAGAGGTATTAGCCTATAGATATGCGTTTTTTGCAGCCACAATTATGCTTGTTATTGGGGTGATAATTTTCAGTGGACTTCTCATGAAAGTCAGAAACAAGAGGAGAAAAAAGGATAATCTGTAAATGTTATGTCAATATTGTGATTACTTATCGGAATAGTAATTATTACTATTTCAAATGAAGGAATTTTCTCTAAAATCGATAACCAATTCAGATCGAACGTCACTTTATACATATTTTCCTGGTCAAACGTTTTCATTTGCCGCGAAGTTCTCACATATACCTGATAAATACCACTTACAAATCCTTGATCGGAAAGAAAATACTAGACTTAACAGATATGGGAAAGGTTCTGATAAAGGTATTGAATTTCAATGGCCAATTCCTAAATTACTGAGAGATAGGCATTTAGGGTTTTGGCAGATCTATATTGAATCAGACAGTGAAAATTTCCAATTATTCTTCGAAGTAAAGAATCCTGCGACGTTCTTTTCAGGAGAATAATTCGAACTACTTCCTCTGTCTGTCGATATCTTTAAGTGTATAGCACTAAAAATCGTGTATGAAATGCCTACAATTTGTATCTACTTAGCCAATGATCCAATTCTAAGTGTCTTCGCTTTTAAACCTGGTGAAAAAATTAATATTCACGTTGCGTTTGAAAGTGAGCAGATACCAGGGCGATATCGTCTACAAATTCTAGATCACAAGAAAAATTCTCGTATGAATCGATATGGAATAGGTTTAACTGATATAGTGGTTGACAACTGGCCAATCCCAGTATCTATACGGGATGATCATCTAGGGATTTGGCAAGTTAAGGTAGACGGTATGAACAGTGTGAAAGAAGTACGATCACTTGGAGAAGAAGGCCAAAAGAGTATATCATTTAGCCAAATTTTTTTTGTAGAAAAAACAGAAAGGGTAGAATATCCTTTACTCGGTGGAGACATAATATATCAACTTCCAGAAATTCTTCCGATAGTAGAAGAAGAAGTTATTGGTATTAGTGATCCCGTTGTTTCTGTTGTCGCATTAAAGGAAGAAAAGGTTGAAATTCACACACCAACTAGCGATTTTAAGGCTGAAATTCCTGTTACAGAAGTACGTGGTATTGGAAAGACATATGCTGATCGACTAGCCCAAATAAAAGTTATTACAGTCTCGGATTTATGGAATTACAGAGACCGCATCAATTTAGCAGAAATTATGAGAATTAACGATAAGAGACTTGAGAAGATGTTACAGGATGCAGAACTTCTCCTTAGTGAAAAAGCTGACGAAATCAGCAGGATTGAGGTAGAGACAGAGCTGGAATTTGTCCCTGATGATTTAAGAATGGTTAAAGGAATCACTACCTCACATATCAAACAACTAAAGCGAATTGGTGTGAAATCAAAGACCAATTTGTTAGATTTCCAGGATATCACACTTCTCAAAGACACACTTCGAGTGTCAACAACTGAGCTAAGTAAAATGTTAGCCTCTATAGGTCGGATAATTGAACCTGAAAGTGTTCGAAAACCAGAACCAGTAAAACCATTGGATCAACCAGTGACTGTACTCAAAGGTATTGGTAAGGTAACTGCAGGAAAGCTACGATCAGTGGGGATTCTAACCGTACAAGACCTACTTAATTCGTCAGTTGAAGATCTTGGTGGGTTTGCAACCAAGAAAACCTATCAAAAATGGAAACAAAATGCCTCACACTATGCACAATTACCATTAACTGATGATTCAGAAGTTGACGATAAAAGTGAAACTCCCGACGAACTGCTATCACTCCCAGGCATAGGCCCGAAGACTGTAGAGAAATTGCATACACTAAAAATATTTACTTTACATGATCTTATAGTTTTTGAAAAGTCTGAACGTCTAAGAAAGGTTTTAAGAATGTCAGAGTCGCGTTTCACAGCGTTCATAGAAAAATTATCTTCTAAAAACTGATAGAAATCAGCAATAACAATATTCGGACGTGCTGTTATTTTTGTCGGTGTGAAATTATAAAATAAGACATCGTCCTCAAGTGATTCACCTAAACATCATAAGTAATTAATTACAATAATCGTGCGAGGGTAAGAATGAACGACAAATTTTTTTACTAAAAACTAATTGTTAGAGCGCTTGATTAAAGATTATACAATCATTGTTTGTTCACATCTGGTAAACTGAGTGGACAATCTGTACGACTTACAATAATAAAAAAATGAAAAGGTGATATCAAAATTGTCATATGACCAATATAGAAATAGTAGCAAAGATGAAAAAATTAGTGCAATAAAAACTCTTGAAAGACAGCGAAATAAGAGTGCTTTGCATGCATTATTTGAATTTGCTCTGAAAGATCAGGACAAGGACGTACGTAAAACCGCGATAGATTCAATTGTAGTTTTAAACGATCCTGAAGCAGTCTCCGTATTACAGAGAATTCAACAAGATGATAGAGATCGTGGAGCTCGAAATAAAGCCAAAGACGGAGCTAATAAGATTCAGCAATTTGGAAGACCCTTAGGTGAAGGTGAATTTTCAGAAGAAGATGAAGAAAGAGCTGCTGATGATTATCGTGCTCTAGATGAATCAGAAAAAGGACAGGCCGGCTTATACGTAAAAATTCAAGAAACCCTTCAATATCGAATCGATAGAGATAATAATCTTGTAGATGAAGAAGGTGAACAAATTGACGGGCTTGTTGGTACTGGAAAGCTTGAAATTGCCAATACAGGCAGTAAAGATAGAATTTGGGCCGTTGACGCGGTTTTAGAAGGTGTAGATGAGGTCACTTTTGAAGCAGACGAAGAACAGGGTACAGCAGTATTTGGTAACTCGTTTGCTCTAAAAGAATTAGATCCAAAGTCATCCAAGTATGTTCCTTTTGAGTTCCAAGTCGAAGCTCCTAAATTAACAATTAAAGAAGATTTTTGGGATTTAGAAAAAGAGGATTCACCTCCGCTATTCACAAGGGGTGAAGAATCTGGTATGAAATTCACCTTACAACTGACAAACGAATTTGATCATCCTTTAAGTGATGTGGTTGTTAAAAAGTACATTTTGGATGATGCAACCAATGTAGGGGACTTTGATGCTAGTGTAGGAAAATTAAATCAAAACTCAGATGACGATGGAAGTCATATTCTCTGGGAAATTGAAGAAATTGAGGCTGGTGACACGGTAGAAGCAAGCTGTGTGATGAAGGTTACGTTACCTGAAGAAGGAAATGATCCATACCTTATTGGAGATACAAAAACCACCTACAAAGTTGTAGAAAAAAGTCTATCTGGTTTGGACCTGGATACTGTCACAGGCAGTTCATCTGTTTTTCAATTCATCTCACGTGAGGAACAAGAAGAAAATCCTGGTGATTTTGATTGTTTGTTTGAGCTAGAGAACACTTCTGAATTCGAAATGGATCTGAAAGAAGTTAAAATCTATGAAGGGCCTCTTGATGAAGGAAATGTTCGTGTCGAGTGGCTTGGAAAAGAATTTCCTGAAGAAGAACGATCTATTGATCCTGGTGAGACTTTCTCTCTTGATCCTTGGACTATAACGGTCGAAGATGACAATGTGATTCCCCAGTTTGGGAGAGAACTTGATTTAAGTGTCAAATATATCTTCGATGCTGAAGTTGTTGCTGAATGTGTATTACCTGGATATGCGTTACCATTCATGGGTATTGAAGTGACAAAGACATATGATCCTCTCGAAATACCATCATTCAGAAGAACAGAGGTTATATCTGAACAAGTCGTAAAATCAATCGGCAGTACAGAGATTATGTATCTACAGCTGCAAGAAGCTCTTCCTGAAGGTTTTGAAGGCCCTGAACGAGATCAAATAGAAGTTTTGAAAGAAGGTGAGCAGCTTGAAGACTTTGATTTTGATGTCTCTGATGGTAGCGTTGTAATTACGATGGAACACTTGGAAGAGACAGAGTTCGGTCCTCTTGCGCAAGATGAAGAAATTCTTGTAAAGTATCCAATCTACGCCAAAGCCAAACCCGAAGAAGAGTTCACAGGAACGGTTACAGCGTTAGGGAATATGTATCCAGAAGTAAAACCCATTTCTGCAGAAGCTGAAGCTGGCCCTATTACTGTCGTACATCAACGAAGAAAGCTAAAAATTGGTAAAATGGTATCTTCAACCTCCGCAGAAGAAGCTAATGAATACGAAGTAGTCCTTCGAGGTGTTAACGATGGAACTGCCGTCATTAAAAATGTCGAAATCACAGATTTCCTACCTCAAGGGTTTGAGTTAGCAGGGGAGACTCATGAGGATCCCGAAGTTGGTTTTGAAGAACATTCTTCGGTGAATAATGGACAAGCTATGAAATGGATTTTTGAAGAAGTTCAACCAGATCAGAAAGTTGAAATTCGGTTTAAAATCAGAGCACCTGGAGAACACGATCCCCACGAAGTTTATAGAATGCTTCTTGGGTAATCAAAACAACTCTCCTCTCTTTTTTCTTTTTTTAATACTTTCTCTCGGATTTTCTTGTAAAATGTAATTTCTGAATGTTAACATATTTGAATTAGATTCAACTCAGCTGAAAGTAGTATTACTTGAGGACTTACAATTGGCTCAACCTGTAGTTTTTTCAGAGATTAAACAGCTTTTAAAAGATGAAAATGATTTACAACCTTTTATAACAGAATTAGAGCATTCGAAAAAGGCGTTATTTTTTTATTGGGCTTTGGATTCATTAGAGAATGATTTAGATAATTCAACATTAGAAAACAATAGAGAATTGTTGAAAAGTATTCAAGATGAGGTATGTGCAGCGCCAAACCTTGAATCAAGTTTGAATGCCTATTCCCCTGGTTTTGTACTGGGTCTTCTGGAATTTAGTATTCGATCTATTGAAGCTAATATTGAAACTCATTTAGAATATCAAAATTTAGTTGCTAAGATTGAAACGTGGGTGAAGATTGGTTTTTCCAATCCAGATATGGAGAAACATTATCTAGAGACAATAAAGGGGATTCATGAAATTCGAGATTGGCAAAAGATGAAATCAGAGGAATATTATCCGATTGTGTTCCAATTAATTAATTCTTCTCGGTATCACCGCTCTGATAAGCAGATACTAAAATTTTTCCAAAAAAGAGCTAATGATGATAAAATCACTTTTTATCTCCTTTCTCAACTCTTAAGAACTAATCCAATTTTTTATAAGAAAGTATTAGCTTTATGTAAAGAGAAGAGCATATCATTTGAGGAAATTAGTGAGAAATTTGTCCGTGTAATGCACCTCTTAGGTGAGGAAACCACTGATCCTAAGGTGGGACAGTTTATCAAGCTATTTCTGAAAAAGGAGTCATAAAGTAATTAAATGGGATGTTGGAATAACCTTGAAGATTTATTTGTCAGGTGCAATACGTGGTGGTAGGCAACTTCAGAAAACTTACGAAATTATTCTCGATTTCTTACAAAAGAATAATCATGAAGTACTCACTTACCATGTGGCATCAAAAGATGTGCTGGACTTCGAAAATTCATTAAGTGAAGTCGATATTTTCACCAAGGATGAGAATTGGTTAAATGAATGCGATTGTGTAATTGCTGAGGTATCAATTCCAAGTTTAGGAGTGGGATATGAAATAGCATGTGCATTATACAAAACGAAGCCCGTCATGGCAATATTTGATGAAAAATTTGAGCCAATATCGGCCATGATAGCTGGAAATACATCCTCCTTACTTGTAGTAGAGAAATATTCCTCCCATTCACAATTACAAGGATTTATTGCCACTTTTCTCGATAAAATCCAGAGTTAAACACGAATTGTACTTGATTTTTGTTTGTCTTCAAAGAAGAAAATATCCCCCAATTCTTTCGGTAAAAACTAGTTTTCTGCTCTACTTTCCTCTTTCGCAAATCTCTTCACTAAAGGACGAATACTGAGACCAATAAAGATCAGTAGGATATCTAATCCAACTATACTCACTAAAAAGAAAGAGAACATTGGCTGAATCGTGGGAAGCTGGGCAAGTGTTGGAGGAGTGAGAGAAAAGAATCCAAAAAAGTCCATAAAATCGTTGAAAAGTGTTAAAAAGATAACGAAGATTGTCGCTTTAGTAATTTGTAAGTTTTTGAGGAAAGGAAGAATCAAGAGAGCTTGAAGGAGCAATATACTGTGTCCTAGAATAACAATCTCTGTATCTAATGATGAAAAATTTGCAACAATTAGATATGTAAATATTGCTCCCCTAACCCCTTGAATAAATACCAACAAGTTGTAGTTCAAATATCGCTGCCGATCTGCTTGAAAGTAAAACCCAATTAGAAGAAAAACAGCCATAGGACAATCAGGAATTAATATCCACAAGTATGGAGGGAAATCAGCTATTCCTATGACATCGATATAATATTGAAATCCAATAATGGCACCAAGCAAATTTCCAATGATTAAGAGCGCTATTATCCACTTATTGCCTAATATACGTCTTTCATGCTTTTCTAAGGAATTTATCATCCCATTTATAATTGTGGTCATTCGTGTGCACTTAGATAACCATTTATTAAAACACTCTGCTAAACGAGAAACAACATCAACTTCTTATATCATGATCACCCAGTAAGTAATGAAATTCTGTTGGTAATCGAGTTGAAATAAATTGGATAGAGATGTGCTTTTCTGTGTTTTTACGAAACAAAAACTGGCTGTGCCAATTTTTTATACAAAACATAACCTTTCAGATTCTGAAGTCGCCCAAGTCGCGTTAAAATCGACAATGCCATTATCAATGATGACAAGCTCAGAGTTAGATAACACAGAGGCAATATTACCATTCTCAGGCCTTGCTGAAAAACGAATTGGGTTTATATTTTTATTCCAAATCAATCAAAATGATCCTGTGACTCCTCATTGTGTTGCCGCTCTTATTTATCTTATGCCTCACGAGCAGCAAGCATTTCTATATTCTAAGATTCCATTCCTCAAACACACCGCAGAAGATATTGCCTCAAAGATTAAACAACAATATGTATATGGAGAGAGTACACTTCTTTCAAATGAGTTACAATCCTCGGTCAATAATTGGTTAGTTACTGATAAAGATACGACTACACATGTACAAATTATTGAAAAGAGGGTGACCTACTCAGAGAGAACAGAGGGAGGGAATCTCGATTTCTTATTTTCTCAGATAAAAAAGAATGATGATAAATTGCTAGGTGCTATTTACCGGGGGAATCCAGTTTTAGTAACAGGTGAATCACAAGTAATGATAGATCTTATAGTCCATAGTATAGATCTTCTCATTCCTCAAATTATTCTTCGGAAGGTCAGCTTTACAGAGGATGTTCTTGACCCAAAACAAGCAGATATCATAGGTATCTCAACGAATCTTGTAAAGCGCTATCCACAGGAGTTACTGATTGACAGTAATAAAAAACAGGTAAAAAATGGACAAACGTGTAATTACTCCAAGGAAATACTGAAACAGATAAAAAAGGAACCTAGTCGCGCAGAAAATATACTTACTAGGGCGTATACTCAAATTTTAGAAGTAGCTAATCAAATGATTGATATATTCACTCATCCCGAGGAAGAACGTGAACAGCTTATTGTAGACGTTCGCAATCAGCATGATGAAGCACTTATTGAAGTAGCCGTGGATCTTTCCGCTAAAAGAAATCCCTTGATACGGGAATTGCTCTTCCAGCAAGTCTCCTCTCGATTCATGGACTGGATTGATGGGATTTAAGAAAAAAGAAAGGTGGTTAGCTTTTAGAAGCGCCTAACCATCCTTTTGCCCAATCAGGAGTATAGACTGCTATCCACATCAGAACTGCATACATCATGATCATGAACCTAGCGGAGATCGACCAGAGAGCGTCATTCAGTAAAAGCTCGACAGTAATTCCTACACTTTCAAAAAATGTTGTAAATGAGCTTGGGCTGAGGACTTCAATCGTAAAACCAATCGATAAAACTACCTGACTTAAGAAAAACCATCCCACTCGACGCCACGCGCTTACACCTTTCCGCTTTAGTGAAACGCTCAAGTAGAGAAACAGGAATGACACTGTCCATAAGGGAACTAAGAAAAGAATCCACAATATGAATGTAGTAGAAGCATCATGAGTTGGGCTCCAATCAGACCCATTGTATACAAAATAAAAGGGAGATGTAATTATGAGTACTAAATAGGTTGCAATAAGTAAAATAGGTACCAATAATAATTTTTTATTACTATCAGGGAAAAATGACTGAGTAAAGAAGTTAGCAGAAATAATGGCCAACCCACTGGTTATCCAAGCAAGAGCGGCAAACAAAAATCCAACCCAGAACACATCAATGTCTGAATATTGGAAGATGCTGATCGCATCAGCAATTGTTTGCGAACTAGCTTCCTTTGCATTGGTAAGCAATACCAATTGTTCAAGGGTAAGTAGGAGTAATGCCAATCCACCAAACAAGAGAAGTAACGATAAATATAACGTTTGTTTCTTTGCAGAAATTTTATAGGAACGGTAAAGACGGGTACCGAGCGCTAAATAAAATATAATTCCCAATACAACAAACACAACCCCGATTAAATCTGTAGTTTCCATTAAGTTTCACCTATCAACCTTTGAAAGTTCATCAGAACGATAGTATAGTTGTTGTTATAATGTAATTACTAATCCTCAAAAAGTTTATGACGTCAATTGGAAGAAAAGTTGAAGTCAAAAAACACTTTAATTAATTCGAAAAACTCCATTCTGCTTATTTTGGGAGTCTCCTAACTTTCATGGGTGAAAATATTGGCCTCTTCTTCTGATAATAGAATTGATGAAATCGGTGTGGAATTCGAAAAGTATCATATCCAACTCTCAGAGCAGCGTTATAACCAAACTAGCGGTTTGGACTATGATAAATCTGTGATGGAAGCAGCAAGCAATTCATTAGTGGATTTAAGCACATTATTTCTCACTCAATACACAGAACCTCGCTCGTTCTACCTACATTGTCTCGCAGCTATATCTCAAGCGCGTAAACTCCCAATTACATTAGAGCTCTATGAAAAACGAACGAAAACACTTTCGAGTGATACCTTTAAGATTCATGGAAAACCAGTAAATTGGGGTTCATGGCGACAATTTAATGCAGCCGAACCAGAAGATAATAATCGCAAACAATTATTTGACGAGTTCATCCAGAAAGCACCAGGTATTGCCCCTTTAATCACAAAACGTTTTAATATCTCACGTCAAGTGTACCAGCTGTATGAATCGAGTCCTTTAGACGCGTATCTTGAGCGAGAGTTTTTAACTTACAATAAACTGAAAGATTTCGTGAATATCTTGGGAGATGGAGCGAGAAAATCATTTCTAGTGGCTGCAGATCATTTTGCTCCTGAAATTCTTGGAAAAGAGTCATTTGATTATCATGATGACTTCTATCTCGCAAGAGGACGAATCTACTCCCCTCTAAACAAGCATTTCACAAAAAAAAATCCCCAGAAATCGATTGAAAAGGTAGTATCGAACCTGGGTTTTAGAGAAGAGTTACACAAAATAAAAGTTGACAATGAGGATCGTGAAAAGAAGTCACCTTCAGCTTTTTGCTTTGGTGTCCAAATTCCAAATGATGTACGTGTCGTTTACAAGCGAGTATCACCATTTAGCGACTTTACAAGTCTTTATCATGAATATGGTCACGGAATTCATGGTGCATCAGGTAAAGAAGACGATCCATTCTGGAAGCGGTATATAGTTCCAATGAGCGTTGCTGAAACGTTTTCTATCTTTCTTGAAATGTTATTGCAACAGCCGTTATATCTACAAAATGAACTCGGGTTGAATGAAGATGTGGTTCAAGAGATACTCGATCGTCGACATTTCATGAATCTATACTTCTTGGTATTTTATGCTGCAAATGCGTTAATGAAAATAGAATACTGGAAAAAAGGATATTCTTATGAAGAAGCCTCCAAGAGATTCCAAGAACTAACTAAGAGGTACTTTTGGGAGGTTCCAGGTGATTACTGGTTAACACATCATATTACACCAAATTATGATGTTTACGCTCCCTCCTATATGCTAGCTAGTGTGCGTGTCAAAGAATGGATGAATCAAATGATCGATGAATTTGGTGAGGAATTCTGGCGCGGCGATGCAGCGAAACAAGTTGGGGCTGTAATTCGTGATCTTGCGACTGCACGTGGAGAGTTTGATCTATCCGTTTGGGATATGGATCCACAACCATATCTTAAAGAGCAATCCGAGCTATCTTTTCTTTAACGTCTGAAATGATTCCCCCCTTGTATCTAACTCATCATGAAAAGATTTTCCATTCCATTTCGTCAGCTGTAGTAAGAATCGCATTAAATGTAACAAGATCCGCCAGTGTAACAGTTCCGCTAAGTATAGAATCTATTAGATCGATACACCTCGCTGAATTAACATAAATTGAATTGGTGGCATTATCTTGAATATCGCCCCTTACTAATTTTTGCCAATTTGTGATAGCACTCTGGTTCAGGAGATGGGTTGGTACAGTGGCTAAGATATCATATGTTTGATTAGCTGAGATTTGACTTTGGGTAAAGTTACCTCGTGCAGCCGAATAGTTCGCGGGGCCAACCAAGTCTTGTGTTATAGTATCATTTAATACCTTGATACCTAAGGAGAAAGCAGAACTAGCATCGTAGGTACCTTGTAATGCAGCATAATATTCACCTACTACATCAAATTCTGATGTTGTATCATCAATAAATGTCTGTAATTCAGCTAGGAATGAATTTAGCGCTTGAAATTCGAGTTCATCTTGAGAGGTGACAATTGCATTCATCTCTCCTAAACTATCTTGTGTGCCATTCAAGTACATGCCTGTGTTTGTTAAACCTAATTCAATATCTTGCCAAATAGGATCATCAATATTTGAGACATTAGAGAAGGAGACATCTTGAAAAAGCTTCAAAGTATTGTTTAGTTGTCGAAACATCTGAGTTCCATTCTGAATCGTATATAAGAAATACTTGGTAACGGAATGAAGATTAATACTAAATTCTGCAAGATCACGAATAGGGACAATTGAGGTATTAGGTAGTGTTGTAACATCAATATCAAGAATCGAGGCTGATCGATCAAAATCAGCAGAAGCGCTTGCTAAATAATTACTGTCAAACTCGAAACCGAATAAATCGTCAATCACTAGTGTTAATTTGTATGTACTATTCACCCAAGGGGTCAAACCGTCTAAAATGGTAATTAAAATCGGTAACACCAGTTCTAATTCCGTTAAAACGGAGGAAATTTCTGCAAAAACCGAGTAACCTAATTTTTCTCTCGCTTGTGAAAAAAGAGTAAGAAGTGGATCCTCTATGGAAGTAAGATTGTTTGTACCCTGAAGAAGAAGGTCAAGGGCAACCCGCATAGACGGGTCATATGTTGTCGCAATTGATGCGCCGTAACCACCAAGGGGATAATGATCAATAGAGCCTTGGAGTAGAGTAAAGGTAAGATTTATTCCAGATTCTAAATTAGTTAAAGACCAAAGCAAATTGGGAACGTACGTCAACGTACTAGAAACGACTTCAGTTAAATCAAGAATTTGTGGTAGATCTTTCAGTGGTATTCCAGCAACTTGAGGTATGATAAATGGCAATAAGTATGCAATGAGGGGATTTTCGGCAAATTGTTTAAAAGAATTACCTGCTTTATCAAAATTGAATTGAGCAGACTCTATTAAAGCCATTAATCTATCAAAATTCTCTTCAAGATTGGTGAAAAAATCCTCTGAAAAGATGTCGGCTGTTTCTGTAACACCAATACTCGCATATAATGTTCCTTCCATACCTTTTCCGATTGCATGGTAAGTCATTGGTATCATGATTATCGAGATTAGAAATAATGCGGCAAACAATGTTTTGACAGTAATTGTTCGTATTGAAAGTTTTTTCTCAACTTTTCCAAGTAGTCCTGCTAATCCAGCTCCAATGGTAAATGGAGTTATCCCTAGAAGGATAATATCAAGAAAAGGGACAATTGCTCCTAGTAGGTCAAAACCAATGAAGATTTGAGAACCTATTGATTCCACAATCGATTTATTTCGTAGGATTCCAACCAAATTTTGCCTTGAGATATTGTTGAATATACCCCATGGATTTATACCATCGATTAAGATGTCAAAATGTATTAAAGTTTCAATTATCAAGTATGAGGCAATTAATGAGAGTATACCCAAGGGAGAATGACGAAAGGATCGTTTAACAATGGGATATAGACACACCAGGATAGATAACAGACAGATAACTAATAGATATGTTGTCATCTCTTCTAGCCAAGTTATAGGGAGAACAATTACAACTAATGTTGGCAAAATTATACTTAAGGCAAATAGTGTGAGTTTTCCTTCAGTTGTTTCCAGGATTGGCACATAAGAAGCTTTACGCGATAATTCGACAGAATTTGAAGCATGATAAATAGCTTTGATTTTTCCTAATCCTTGTATTGGTTCAGTTTCAGGTTGAATTATTTGAATAAGCAGGTTAACAAGTGTTTTATAACCAATATAGTTATATTGGGCATCAATGCCTTCTAAAACTAGATATTCAAACTTATTCCGAAAAAGGAGAGAAATTGGCCCGATTTTCTCAAAAACCAACATTAAGATATGAATTTCCTCTTCACTACTAAGACTGGTACATTTCTTAAATTTCAGATTCCTTAGATGGCCTTGCGCAAATCCATAATGTTTGTCGCGACTATGTTCGTTTAAAGCCCGTAACATCTTTTCTTTAGGAAAGCTAGGAAATTCAACGGATGGATCAGTTAATGAATTAACATTAAAACGGAAGGATTCTATTTTAGGTTTTCCTTCTGCTTGTAAATTGAAGCTGATTTGGCATTTATCAGGCATAGGAGTTCACGAATCTCATATAGTTGATAAGTCCATATAATTATGTATTAATATAATATTAACCTAATACCATATAAATTGGCGAATCCTTTTAAGAAAATACTTTTCAGTGAACATTATTGAAATAATAACAAATTTGTAGCTCAAGCTATAAGAGGAGTTAGTATATTGCCAAAGAAGAAAGGAAAGACGGGTAAATTTGCATTTAAACTACTTCTGGTGGGGGAACCTGAAGTGGGAAAGACTAGTTTAATCAAACGTTATGTCGATAACTTTTTTGAAGAGGGTTATCAAATCACTCTAGGAGTAGACTTTTTATCAAAAACAGTAATGTTAGAAGTGGAGGAAGGGGAACAGGAGCTTATATACCAAATTTGGGACGTAGCAGGACAAAGTGGTTTTACTGACTTCCGTCATTTATACCTTAAAAAGGCTCATGGCGTTTTTCTTGTTTTTGATCTCAGCAGACCTGAAGAAACTCTCACAAAGCTTGAACGGTGGCGAAGTGATGTACGGGAACAGAGTCCAAACGCCAAAATCATTGTTATTGGCAATAAGGAGGATCTCGCGGAAGGAAAAATCCCTGGTTCTAAGGAAGAAATAATGGAAAAACTTGAAGCAGAGGAGTTTATAACAACATCGGCTAAAACAGGATCCAAAGTAGAAGCTGCGTTCGTTCAGATGGGTAAGATGATCTTAGGAGAGTAAAGGAAAATGGTTTCGTTTAATGAACTTGAAATTTTCTTAGGTTTCTTTGTGTTTACAGACAAAGGACGACCTCTGATCACTAAGGATTTTCGTCCAACTAAGAACGCTGATGATTTCTCCCCTAAACAAATCTTCTCTCTTCTTCAATCCGCATTTGACCTTTCCCAAGGATTAAAAGAAGAAAAAATTGATCCAGGACAAATATTTTATGTGGACTTTTCTTCTATGCGTATTGCTGGCATTCTACGAAGTGAAGGATTGTTTGC
>DXJL01000176.1 GCA_019057635.1 Candidatus Heimdallarchaeota archaeon | reverse complement strand
ACCTGTAACGCCAATTAGGATGCGCTTACCCTCTAGTAGCTTACCCTTGGTTCCATAAATTTCGGCGATACTCATTATAAAAGGTTCCTAGCGTGTATTACAATTCCTTAGTGTTCTATTGATATTTTATCCTATTATTCTTTTAAGAATCAGGGTTATGCATGGAAAATTTGAATATACAGAATATACTTTCATTCTTTCACAAAGTATTTACAATTTAAACATCCAGAATACTCTGAGTGAAAACTGATTCACACAATCCTATCTCCAGATTAGAAATCATATTTTGAATAGCTGAAAAATTGTGAAAACTCATAAAGACATAATATTAACCGATCTTTACTTGGGAATAAGTAAGTTAATGCTATATTCTCAATAAAAGCACATGAGAAGGTATTAATGGCACTTCTTCAATTTATTGGTGAACCTATAATAACAGACCCTATTCAAGCTGTATTAGCAGTAGCTTTTTCCTTTTTTGTTGGAATAATCTCTTCTGCATTGGGTGTTGGTGGAGGTTTTATTACTACTCCATCTTTAATCATTATGGGTATTGATGAAGCCTACGCTGTTGGTACTGCACTATTCATGATAATTTTCACAGCATTATCTTCCACATTTGCATATTCTCGTCAGAATGGATTAATTGAATTTCGATCTGGCGTTTTAATAGCGACTACAACGATAGTAGGATCGGTTTCAGGTAGTATTACAAGTTCCATATTGGCGGTTGAAAATCCGCAGCTATTCCGTATTGTTTTTGCTGTGTGTCTGATTCCTATAGCTATTAAAATGATTTTTTACCCAAAAGAAAGACGAACAAAACCATTTGCTGAAGAAGAAATTGAACACGATAATATAATATGGTATGGATTTGAAAAACGTGAGATATATTCAACAGCATTCGGTCTCATTGCAGGATTTTCGTCGGGATTATTAGGTATTGGTGGGGGAGTTGTAATGGTTCCTATACTTGTCACAGTTGGCAAAATGCCAATGCATAAAGCAGTAGCAACTTCAATGTTCATTATGATCTTTACAAGTATTGCTGGAGCAGGAGTAAAATTCACTCAAGGACAAGCACATTCAGATTTAGCACTTTGTCTCATTATAGGTATTGTTCTAGGAGCACAAATCGGTGCTAGACTTGTGAAACGAGTTAATACAATTCATTTACAGCAAGTATTCGGATTTATGATGATTATAGCACTTATTTCCATAGTTCTCTAAGACTCACTATTCATTCACTTGGAATTAGGTGAATAAACACTACACAAAGGGAATATAATCCAATTCTTGAACTTTTAAAAGCCTATGAATATAAAGCTTGATTGTATTGATTATATGGGATCAGCATTAATCAGTCTGTAGTCAATTGTATTAGACTATGATAAGCTTTTCGAGTATCCAAACAAGTATAGTTAATTAAAACCATACAATTCTTCCAACGCTAGGTGCTAATGATGAAGGGTGACTCTATTCTAGTTGTAGATGATGAAGAGGATACTGTAGAATTAGCGAGAATGGTTTTAGAATTTGAAGGTTACCGGGTATTTTCCGCTAACAACGGACAAGAAGCGATAGATTTCCTAAAAACTCAAGATGAAAAACCGAACTTAGTTCTACTAGATGTCCTCATGCCAAAAATGGATGGATTAAAAGTGTGTAAATGGATTAAAGAAAATCCTAACCTCAAAGAAATCCCAGTTCTCTTATTTACTGCTAAAGTTGGGAATAAGGATCGTATTGCAGGGGAAAAAGTTGGAGCAGATGCTTATATTGCTAAACCATTTAGTGCTGATGATCTCCTAGGCTTAATTCAAACGCATATTGATAAAACAAGATCATAAATTGAAATTTTTATAGATTATTCAATACTATCTAAGTAGAGGGCTGCAGAGGGAAATAACTTTGTTATTTGCTGATTAAATTCTGCGGTTCGGTTTTTCACATTAATTGACACTTGAATATTCCCATCATTATGTGTAAAAAAAAGATGGATCAATAAATTTGGAGGGTGTTTTTCTTCTAAATATCGAAATGAGAACTTGTTAACTAATTGGTGATTTAAAATTTTCAAAAATTCTTCTTCTGTGAAACTTAGAAATATGGTGTTTGGGGTTTGTTGATGGCCGTCTAAAAGTTGAACATCATCAGGTAAAAACTCTAGGAATGAATCCAAAGTTGTCAATTAATCAACTCCGACTGTAAGAGTTCCAATTTTCTCAATTGAAGCTTGTAAATAATCTCCACGATCAAACTTAGCAACTCCTTCTGGGGTACCAGTTGCAATTATGTCCCCTGGTTCCAGTGTAAGAATGGTACTACAATATTCGATTATTTGGTCAATTTTATGGAGCATATCTCTTGTATTTCCATCCTGACGCACTTCATCATTCACCTTGAGCCTAATAGAAAGTGAATGTGGATCTGGAATTTCATCAGGTGTAACAATCATCGGTCCTATAGGACAAAATGTATCAAAACCCTTTGCGATAAACCAAGGATGGCCTTTTTCCTTTGCTTTTGACTGGATATCTCGTGCGGTGATATCCAATAGTATGGTATAACCAAAAATGTGTCTAAGAGCTTGTTCCTTAGAAATGTTCTTACCACTTTTTCCGATAACTATTGCTAATTCAACTTCATGATGGACTTCTTGTGTTTGCTGCGGAATGATAATCCTGTCACCTGGACCTATTACAGAGGAAGGAGGTTTTGAAAACAAAGGGGGGAATGGAGGTAGTTTTGTAGGATGGATGTCCATTTCTAGAGCGTGAGCAGAATAATTCTTAGCCAGACATACGATTTTTTTTGGAATAAATGGTAGCTGCAGGTCTGGGATATCGGTCAATGTTATACTCCCCGTACTCTCAAATAGTGACGGATCAGTAATGAATGGAAATATACTGCCCATAGTTGGAAATTTCTTTATCTCATGGTTATTAGACACTACCACCGATCCTTGACTCATTCCAATCTTCATTAAATTCCCTTCTCTTATTTTTCCGACGAATTAAAGAAAGTCTGCATACAATTTTCTGAGAATGAAAGACAGGAATTTAATCTTATCTCTCTAATATCTTTCATATCCAGAATAGATATAGTAATTTCCTCGTTTTTTCGGGAAAATAATACAAGAATTCAATTAAACAGGTTCTATATCTAGGGTATTGAATATGATTTTCTAAATGACTTATTTATTGAGGCTGAAAGATGAAAGTTCTTGTCACTGGGGGAGCTGGTTTCGTAGGAAGCCATCTAATAGAAGAGCTACTAGTTCAAGGTCACGAAGTTGTTTGTTTAGACAATTTTACCTCTGGAAAGAGAATAAATCTCGAACCCTTCAAAGAAAAGATCACACTTATTGAAGGGGATATATTAAATCTCAAGGATGTGCAAGCAGCTCTTGAAGATGTAGAATCAGTTTATCATTTAGCAGCTCAAATTTCTGTAACCCAATCTGTGCGCAATCCCCTCCATGATGCCTCAATAAATATCAATGGATTCATCAATATATTAAATACGATCCTGGAAAGTTCAGTGAAACGGATTGTATATGTTTCCACAGGGGGAGCGATTTATGGGGAACCTCTTCACATACCCGCGTCAGAAACAACTCCTGAAGAACCCATTTCTCCCTACGGGTTGAGTAAGTTGGTAGGTGAAAAATATCTGAAATGGTTCAACGCTACTCATGGCCTTTCATATGCGATTATTAGACCAGCCAATATCTATGGACCCAGACAAGATCCATTGGGAGAAGCAGGAGTAATTTCAATTTATTTAGGAAGAATGTTGAACAAAAAACCCCTTGAGATATTTGGTGATGGATCTGATACTCGAGATTATGTGTACGTCAAAGATATAGCAGCTATCTGTACTGCCGCTATGGCCTCCCACGTCGATGATACTTACAATGCTGGAACAGGGATTCAAACAAGTTTGAATGAATTAGTAGAAATAATCGGAGAAGTCACTACACTTCCTATAAGGAAGGTGTTCAAACCTCCAAGACCAGGAGACGTCAAAAAAATTGCTTTAGATATCACTAAGGCAAAAAAAATTCTCAAATGGACACCACAGACAACATTTAACACAGGTATTCAAAATACCTGGGACTGGTTCAAAAATACACACTAGCTTTCAATCAGGGTATTTATAAACGTCATTTTATCTTTCAACCATTCCTCATCGATTTCTGTTCCACCAAACCAAGTCCAGAAAGATGCTACTACCCATGGATCTAATTTCACCTCTAATCTTGGACTCTGTGCTACTAGAAAGAAGGCCTGCCAAAGTTCTCCAACTGCAGTTTCAAATAGTCGACTTGCTACGGAAACGGTTTCCCCGTTGTTTCTGATATCCATACTCTGGTTGAGTCGAAGCTCTGACTCATTTATTGATACAAAAGCTGATAAAATCCACATTTCACGATCAGTGCGCATATGTTGTTGGAATAACCGATCAGCTAGAAGCTCTAATTCTTGACGTGCATTAGATAACCTCGCAGGATTAAAGTGAGAAATCCGTAGGAGCTGGTTAAAAAAATCATATAGATTCAAATCAGCATTTCTCAAAGAATCAAGTAAAAAAGGGGCGGTTCCTAATCCAAACGCGTTTTGATTCATTAAAGGAATACATATGGCTTCCTCCGCTGCTTTAATTAGCCAGATATATGCATCTGCAATCATGTCTTCCTGAATTCGATTTTTTACTCGGCCCAAAAGCATCCTGGTTGTTTGCCTTTTCAAATCAATTACTTCTGGTTGCCATTCAACATGTTCAGCTTGAGATTTCCAGTCATCCAATTTCCCCCGAGGGTCGTATATTATGTCACTGGATTGTAAAAGTCTCATAACTGTTGCGACTTGCCAATAGGGAACATTTTTACCCTTAAGGACGTCTTCGAAAAATCCTCGTGGGGACAGTGTTAGTTTTACTTCAATATCAGAAAAGTTCTCCAAGTCTGTTAAAGTAGTCTCTTTTAAATCACGAGTTTTTTCTCTAATTGCCCAAAAGACGACTCTCGAATCTAAATTGTCGTATTGATCATGAATCAAAAATCTTCCAAGTTCCTGATCCTCTGTTGTTATCCTTGAAAGTAAAATTTCAATAATTTGATTAATAATCTGCTGATCTACCAATAATTCATCTCCAAAATCAGTGTGGACTACCTATAGGAATCCTCTTTCAATCACTTATTCGATTCCGAATTCTTTTAAAAAATCTCTTACCTGTATACTAATCGATAAATGTAGGTGTATTCTATGTCCAAGGTTCATTTGAGTCAAATATTATTATTCTTATTATGTTCCCCAATTACATTGATAGGTGGTCAATCATTTATTACTGAAACTGCATCTATTCCCGCTCAAGAAGCACTTCCTGAGAGGATAAATGTAGATATCACATTAAATATTTTAGTTGTTTTAATGGAGCTTTCTGATGATCCACATCATGAAACTCACACTGTTCAACATTTTACTGATTTATTTTTTTCTAATGAATCCTTTAGCATTCGTCAATATTATATAAATTCATCTTATGGCTCAGTAGATTTATCGGGAGATGTACTTGGATGGTTTCAGGCTGCAGAACTTCTTTCTTATTATGGTGGGGGTACACGTATGCCTCCTGGTCAAGACGCAAATCCAAATTTACTCGCAGGGGAGGCATATGAACAAGCCTTGGATGCTGGGAAAGACCCCCAGAGTTACGATCTATTTGTTGTAATTCATTCTGGAGATGGTCAAGAATACTCGGGAAATTCAAATGATATATGGTCACATAAATGGGAAGTTGAAACCGCATCGGGCTGGGTGGACTATTCAATGAATCATGAATATGTAGATTATGGAACCCCTAGTCATGAACTTGGCCATTCGTTATATTTCCCAGATCTATATGATTGGATACAACCTTCTAATGAACACATTTACGCGGGTCCTTATTGTATGATGGGACGAGGAGATGGTCATTTCTCAATTTGGAACAAGTACTATAGTAAAGTATCTAACCCTGTTTCAGCTCAATTTCTTTCAGCTGATTACCGAGTACAAGTAACAAATTACACAATTGATACCAGTGCTACTATTAACCCCATTGCTATAGAAAATCCTCAAGGAATTATGTGGCTTGAAGTTGGTTGGGATTCAACGGGTTACGTTAATCCAGATTATGGTTCTGGATGGACAATTTCTATACGTGAAGACATGGATTATGATTCAATACTTCCAAAATTTGGTATGGTTGTCGCAGAAATCAACGTTGGGCCAAGAAGTACGACACAAGTAATTAATTCAGGAGAATATCCTCCATGGAATGTTATTGACGCACATCCTGAAACTGCTGAAAATAAAGACGATGCACCTTTTTCCTTGAAAGTTGGAGATATCGGTACTTATAAATCTGGTCAGGGGTGGGCAGCTCAAATTTTGGAAACATATTCAAACAAATCTTATCGTATAAGGATAACGAATGAGAGTAATATACCAGGAATCAATTTATATAAACCCAATGAAGTAATTACTGGAAATTATGACCTATATT
>DXJL01000020.1 GCA_019057635.1 Candidatus Heimdallarchaeota archaeon | reverse complement strand
TAGCTATCGGCTTACCGTTCCGTGTGGAAATCAGAACATCTGTTCCCCAGAAGCCCATAGAGCACAGTAAACCCGTGCTCACCATGTTTCCGCTGTTCATAACTATCTCGCTTACTGCATTTTCAATCAGAGGATACTTTGATTCTTCCCCTTTTTTATCTCTTAAAACAATGCAACCTTTTTCCATCCCTAGATAATTACCGTAGGTATCTAGGATAATTTTTATATCTTTTTTCCTTGCCATATTACCTCTATATACTATATACCTTTTCTAAGTAATAAATAATAGAGTAACGATAATTAGTATTTTTTATAACTTATTTTAATATCTTTTCTACTTTTCTCTTTTCTTTTATCAGTATAGTATTTTCGTGCTTGCGAAAATTATATTATTTTAAAAAACGACTAAATCATTGAAGGGATTTTCTTGATTGAGATACTAAAACAAGTGGATGAAAAAAGGCTCTACAAGAACATAATAGAAACCATGGGACCAAACGACCCCGTTTTTAATCAAGATAAACTCGATGCAGCAGCGGACTTTATCGCATCGCAACTAGAACAATATGGTCTACGGGTATCCGAACACGTGTTCGAGATTGAAGGAATTAACTATAGAAATATTGAGGGAGTAATTAACAGAGGAGAGAATCCTGAGCTGCTATTGACATCCCACTATGATACGAAACCATGGGCTCCAGGAGCCGATGACAATCTATCTGGGGTCTCAGTTATGTTGGAATCCGCTCGAATCCTAGCAGAAACGGATGACCCATTGAATGTGCGATTCGTTAGTTTTACGTTGGAGGAGGGTTCTCCCAATAGGTTCGCTAAAAGTCTCGCCTCCGCTCAGGAACTCGGATTAATGGATGAACACTTCAACTTCACGAATCTTAACACTCAGATGCTCAGAAAGAAATTCGATGATATTATCAGTCAGGGAAGAAGAAGCGGGAGAGAGTTTAGCGATAGCATCGATCTGTTTTTCGATGAATACGAGAGTCTGATGAACGAAAAAGAGCTGAGCTATTTCAGAGGCATGAGAGAATTTTATGGGAATTTCACATTGGATTCGTGGGTTGGAAACAGGTCCCTGACGGGGAGCAGTAAATGGGTGGAAAGTAATGCACACAGTATAGATATCGCTGGCGTAATAAACTTTGATACGGTCGGGTATTTCACACAGTCACCCAATTCTCAGAGGTTGCCTGCTGGAATCGTTCCCGACATGCTTCAGAGGTATCTCGTGGACGACATGTATGTAGGAAATTATTTGGCAGGATGTGCTGATGTCAATTCAGGGTCATTATTGGAATTGTTTGCTTCATGCTGTAAGTTAGAGGAGGTTAAGCTACCCTTCGCTTGGCTGCACGCTCCTTTTAACTATGAGGAAATGAATCAGAAAATGTATGATTTGTTGAGGACAGATTGTACTCCTTTCTGGAGAGCGGGTATCCCTGCAATATTACTTAGTGATTCAGCTGAGCGTCGTACTCCGTTTTACCATACTCAAGCTGATACGATTGACAAGCTGGATTTTGGCTGTATGGCTAAGGTTTGTAAGGCGTCGATTGCCACAGCAATAGGCTCCTCATCTCTAAAGTAACCATCTTTTATCCCCTAGTATCTCGCCCCTAGGAAACAGGCTAAGCACACCCTAAGTGCCTCTGAATCCGTTATTTTCCCAGATATATTAGACTAGCTAGCTAGTATAATACTAAGATTATCTACTATCTATCTGCGCACTCAAACCGTGAAGTATTTATTGAATATCATGCAAGGAACAGTAGCAATGAATTTTCTCCATATTTTGGTAGAACTCATTTCAGGGATAATTATTACCGCACCATCTCTCTGGTTCTCTGGTAAGGCAATTGTAGGAGAGCATAAAGCGAAATTCTCGGACGCACTTTTAATAGTAACCTTTGGGATTATCGTAAAAATTATTTTAGAGAATGTCTTCATCGAGGGAATTATTATTAGTTTAATTCAACTGATAATTTGGCTGTATTTAGTAAAAAGATACTTTGAGACTGATTGGGGGAAGGCACTTGTGATTTCTATTATCTCTGTATTGGTTTCAATCGCCATTACCTTTGTTCTTGCTATTCTAGGAATTGGAATTGTATCTGGAATTAGTTAAATATGCAATATTTTATTTTGCGCACAATGAGGGAAAAGACAATAGGAACCGAGAAAATAAAGTCTGTACTTTTGAAGGTTGCAGGTTACTTTGTTTTTCTTGTTCAATCCGTACCTGTTTGGACTGGGTTAATGACGCTGCCATTCGCCGTTCATCTGGTCATGATTTTCACGAATCTCTCAGTCAACCTTCCCATAGCATTGTCCGAATTCTTTTCGCCTTTTCTACTCCCTGAGAAAATCTTTGTTATCATCGGTCTCATAATCATTATCTATTCTATAATTCATCTGCAAATATCAAAACGTAAAGGATTAGTAAATTCTGGACCCTATCGGCTGGTAAGACATCCCCAGTACTTAGGAATGATAATTACAACTCTTGGTTTCACAAGCTGGAGCATATGGTGGTTACAAAACACCTTTGGAATCGGATTTCTGAATCCACTACAGACCATAGGTCTATGGTTCATTGAACTGTTCGCCTATATTTTTCTGGCAAACATAGAAGAACGTTATTTAATTGGTGAATATGGTGAATCCTTTGAGAACTACAAGATTCAAGTACCATTCTTCATACCTTTCTTAAAGACCGAAAATAAATTTCATGAGGTCCTCATCTCCGTCATAGTTCCCGCCATAATCCTGTTTGGGCTAATTGGGTTTAACTAATATATGAAAAAAATCGCACGAGAGCAACGCAAGAAACACTCTTTTCACATACCCTTAAAGTACTTAACTCAAAATCTCCGTGGAGTTTTTCGAGTGAATCACATTTTTAAGAGAATATAGGGGTGCGTGCGCCAGAAGTCATAATCAAAAAAAGATGAATATGATAATCGAGGATACATTCAAATCTCCTTTCACCTTTCGATACGAGAATTTCCAGAGAATCTAAGAATAAATATTCCCAAAGCGAGAAATGATAATCCTAAATAAATATTAGTGCTAGTAAACCCAGAGAAAAATCCAAGTGATGCACAAATCCACCCTATAGGTTCTGTCTTGATTACTTGAGCAACAGTAACCAGAATATAGAAAAGCTCCAATAAAAGGAGAGCAATATTTAGCATTTGTAATTGTCCTGTATTTTCCCCTATTTGAAGAAACTCAATCATCTTCTTCACAGCCCACAATCGGATTCCTTCGGGGTCGATTCCAACACCGCTGAGAAACCCTGTAATTAGAAGGGTGCGTGGTGTGACATTTACAATTTTTTCAAAATATTGACTAATTTGCTTCATCATATACGTAATAATCTGAATTGAGGATATAATTATGGTGAGGTAGGTGCAGGACCTCTTTTTCCCATACATACCATCTAAAAAACAGGCTATGCATTGCCCCTAGGGCACATAAAATAAAAACGTTAAACGATTTCTATTTTTTTCACGATTTCACTAAGTGAAAAATACCGTTTAACGTTTAACGATATATAATAACATAATAATCATCATAACCTTTAGCATCCCCCTTAGGGCATCGCATCCCCCTTAGAGCATTTCCATTTTGATTTTTCATGCCCCATGAGGAGATACTTTCAAGAACATTAACAGCAATAAAGGTCATCCGCACATTTTTTTTTTTGGGATAAAATTTAACCCCCCAAACCCAAACCTTCTCTCTCTGTCTTCCTCTCTCCCTCTC
>DXJL01000002.1 GCA_019057635.1 Candidatus Heimdallarchaeota archaeon | reverse complement strand
TTTCCAGGTATCTGTAAAATAACCCATTACAATTTCATTATCAGGAAATTTCTTCATCACGTAATCTAGCATCTCATCAAATAAGAACGTTTGTACTTCGACAGGACAATGTTCCATTGCCCAAGGATATCCGATCCATGTTTGGGGAGGGGATTCGGAAAATGTGGTCTGAATATATGCCAGAGGTTTTCCCTCCTCATCTAATGCATAACGAACTCCTAACCTATCTTTTTTTTCATTGATATACCGTTGCTTTATTTGATCCGCGGTAGCTTTTCCAAATGCCGATTTAGGGCTTCTCTCATGTTCATCATTATATATCTGTGCTTGGAGTTCTTCTAGACCCTGATCGGGTTCATAATAACGATAAATTACTTTCATTCTTATCAGAACTGAAAATTTTTTCTGTTAGTTAATAAATCTATTATAGCGGCAAATCAGGAAAATCACTAATTTAAGAAAAAGGAGAATAGAAAAAAGAGGGGGTGAAGGTTGGTAATCCTTCTTTATTTCATTTTACGGCGTTTTCGTGACATAAAGATCGACAAACCAATAGTAGAAAATAATACTATTGCCATCTCAAATCCTGGGGCAGATTTTTTCATCTCTGCTGGTGTAATCTTCTTGACCACAAGTGATGTCTGTTTTACCTCATTATCGCTTACCGTATCGTTGTACTCTTGGTTTAATTGGAAATTCATCGCTGTTGCAGATAATTTGGAAATAGCCACTTGGAGTGTACCATTATAAAGTGCAACCTGTCTTTCTAGATCGATGAATAGATAGGTGATGTCTGACACAGTGAGAATTAGCATAGTTTGCCATACTTTCAGATCATCTGAACTTGTTCTATATGTACTAAAAATATCCAAATCACGCAAATTACTTCCATGAGCGTGGATTCGATTCTCAAAAGACATGTTTAGACTAGCTGTAGCTGAGTAGTTCCCAATTAGATAGACGGTAATGTTATAAATACTGTTTCTATCTAAATCTAGAGGTATTCCATAAACTTGGTCATCATCAACGGTGTGGTCACTATTGATATTATAATCTGTTGTACTACTGATGGTTGAAGTAGGAATATATGTTCCTGCAAAACCAGTTGGCCCAAATGCTGTCGATAGTGAGGAAAAAGTAAGTGGTCCATAAGATTGGTCAATGGCCTCATTAGTACTTATTTTAAGTGTACCTGCGTATGTAGACTGAGTTATATAAGACATATTTTCAGATGATGTAGGCCATATAATTAGTATGGGAGCTTCATAATCACGGGTAGGTAGATAAGCTGTAATTTGACTGTTATTTGTTCCACCTGCTTGCCATTCCTTCCAAACTCCGTTTTCTTGTTGATTACCTAAGGTTATACTGCCTGATAGAGTATCATCTACCAATTCCTCAAATTTACTTACGACCTCATAGTCATAGTCAATTGATTGATTGACATGATCAGTTGTTGACAAGTTGAGGAAGTTAATTCGATTTCGAGTTAATGGTAGTTCTATTGCAAGAATACTATCTTCGTCTATCGAAAATGCTAATGCACCAGGTGATTGTACTTCGACCATGTTTACACGAATTTCGTCATCAACAACAAAGCTTGAGAATTCTATTGCGTAGGATCCACTAGGTATGTAACGCCAGTCGTTACCAAAGAAATTTTCTCTTGCTATATAGAGCCACTGACCTGGATCCCCTTCGAGATAGATATCATAATCAAACGCTATTGTAGAATTAAATCGAAGAACAGCAGGAGAAGATAAAGTAAATTCGTAGTACACAGAGTGTTCAGGTGCAATATCCTGATTAAATGTGAGTGGTTCTATGTCTTGAACTTGTACTTGAGAAATTTCTTGGAAAAAGATTGAATACATACCATGTGCTTCGCCTGGAGAGTACATAAAAAGAGTCACTCCTTCATCTTCAGTAGCTCGAATAGATAACCCTTCTTGGTCTAGAGATCCAGTTATGACTTCAAAATGCTCTCCTAGTAAGTAGGTTAACGGTTGACTGCTAAGTACTCCAGGTTTAACTTCGTCCATTTCAAAAACAGTGTTAATTCGATAATATAGATTTTTTTCAAGTGTTAGATTAAACATTCTTAAACTGAACATCTCATTGTCAGGTTGGACTAATTGATCTGTGTTATCATCTTTAGACCACGGATCACCTTGGTCGAATTCTTCCGAGAAAATCGTATTCACTTCTAGGGTCGGTAACCATGTAGGGAATTTCCATTCATGAGGGGTGAGTGTTACGAGAGTAGAGTCGTTTGTTACTAGCATGAATTGTTGAATTCCATCGTTCATGGGAATAAACGGAAAAGTCATTTTACTTTCAGGTACACCCACAGTATATCCACCCAATGGGTACGTTGACCCGAATATGAGTCCACCCATAGCTTTACTGTTACTAAATGAAACATCAAGATAGAAGCTATCATTGGTGCTTACAAATCCCGTGTAAAAGGTACCCCCTTCTGCAAAGAATGTCGATGCATAATCTTCGTGAAGTGATATTGAGGATTTCTGAGATGCCAAGAACTCAGCATCCTTACTAGAATCTATTCGTACTACTCGAGGGTATAGAATACTGTCAAAGAAATCATGATTTGATCCTCTTGTATCATCACTCAATATGGAAGAAGAACCGATTAACTCTCCTCGTGTCAGTGCTCTATTTAAACTGTTAAAATTATCTGCTTGTACGTCGCTGTACTGGGCAGATCCTGATCCTCCACTTCCGCCCAAGTAATATACATCGTTGTAGTCTGTTCCGGGGGGAAGAGTATAGTAATCCCAATCACCGTATGATGCTGGGATGTAAGTATCTTCTACATTATCAACGGGGACAATGGGTGTTTGATCAGCTTTTGCGATCACAGGTGAAAATATCATGATTGTGAGCGCCAATATACAAAAGCTAACCAATTTTAAGTTTGATTTGTTATGAATCATTTTTTCATTCCTTCTAATTTTACAAAATGATGTGCTTGCTCAAGTAATTATGATATAAATAGCTTCAGAAATAGAATTCAGAAATATTTCTCAGAAAATCAATTAACATCGACGGAAGGAAGAGGGGGAAGGAAATTTCCAATATCTGTGAAAAATAAGTATTTAATTTTGGAAATATTCAAAAAAAGATTATCTCTTCCTTTTGGAATCTACTCTTCAATTTTCCGACGCCGATAAGATATAAAAACAAGTACCGTCAGAATTATTGTAAATTCCCAAGCAAATCCGGCAGCACCTGTAGGATATTCAGTACTAGTGGCTTCAGTATCAGTGTAGGTAGTAATTGTTGTTTCCAATATAAGAAATTCTTCAAATGAAAGAAGAAGATGTACATGATCTGTGAGAAATTGAGTCTGATTATCAGCACTCGATGTGAAGTAGCTCGAATTTTCAGCCTCAAAGTTTAATTTCAATATACTTAGTGTGTAATCAGCAAAATTTCGCTTATTTTGCAGGATATTCGTCCTGATGAATAATAATTGGTCATTTAACACAATTTTGGAGGAGAGATTATGAGAGGTTTGATTATAAGTAAAAGCAATACTCCAATCTTGTTGAAGGAAAATATTCATTAAAAAATTGTTTAACCGATTTGTAAGTGTGTTAATGATTGCCAAAGATCCTAAAAATGATGAAAATTTATCTAAAGCAAGAATCATGGCTGCTTGATGATGACTATAATACACGTCTGAAACTCTTGTCAAGTTAGTATCAAAAGATTCTGGAAGGCCATCTGTAGATTCTGTAAGTGTATAGATTGTATTTAATAACAGAATTGCCTTTTCTGTTGTGATACTGAAATTAAATAGAGTAGGATGACCAGCTGTTTTGGCAAGAACCTGACTAAAGAGTATTTGATCATTAGTATGTAATATTGTACCGTTATCTGGATTAAAAGTTCCCGTTACATTATCATGAGCTGAACAGACATTCTCCCAGAGCTGCTTCGTCAAATTCTGATAACTTTCAAGCGCGTCTGATTCTAGGAGAATATTGTCATTAGAGTAAGTAATCATGCTTCTTAATGCTAAGAGTTGTGTTCGAAGATTCTCGGTCAAGAGGGATGTTTTATTCCACAGGAGATATTTCTCAAATATCAAACTTCTTCCCAGATTCCACCATTCTGAGTTTTCGTCGAATTGGCTTAGAATCCAGACCAAGTCAAACAATTCAAGGTCAGAAATTGTCTGGGATCTGTTAATTGTCCCATTTATCACTATAGGATTTATTAGAGAGTGATTAGATGCAATCATGGTGTTGATGAAAGCTTCTACTAGAGGAATTGACGTGGTAATATCCTTTTCTATGTCAATTGGTAGAGTCGTTTCAACTTGGGTTGTTGTGGTAGTGGTAGTAGTAAGCTTTGTTGTAGTTACAGTCGTCGTCGTATCTGTGTTGTTATTATTTCTAGGAGAATCAAAGTTAATGAAAGAACCTACAAGCATAAGGCTAGAAGAAACAACTACTAACAACATTATTCCCAAGAATTTCGTTGGAAGTGCTTTTTTTGGTTTAAAGATTATTGGTGGTCTTCCATCTTTCATTTGGGTTATAGATTTTCGACTTTGTCTAAGATAATCATCAAGATCTTTCTGAGAAGGTGATTCAAACCCTTTATTACCCCGAATCTCACTCATATAGACACTTCAGCTATAAAGCTCATTTTCACAATATCTTTGAACAAAAATCCTCGATTTCAATTGTAAGGGGATGATCTTTTTCATCAAGCACGTATATTCTCTCTGTTACAAATGGAATTCTTCGAAAGGTGTGAAGTAAGGGAATTGAGACTGAACTTTCCTCGAGACATTTCGTTATCCCTTGAACGTTTTCTTTGGCAAGATTGACATCCAATGAATTTGGAATGTGAGCTAAATCCTCTTGTTGTTCTACTTGATTCAAAATTGAGAAGAGCTTCGCTCCCTCAAGTTTCGAATAACATTCTGAAATTACTAACCGCAATCCGGAAATTTCCGATTTTACAGGGCGAGTTACAACCATAATCTTATCCGAAACAACAAGTGCATCAAGCGAGCGATATGTTATTCCTGGCATGCAATCAAAAATTAGAAAGTCGAACTTTTGTGAGTTGCAGTATCGTACAAACTCGAATAATTTTGCTAGTATTCTTCCCTCACCATGTTGGGTCAACTTAGTACGTATTTTAGATTCTTTTCGTTGAAGAATTTCAATATCGGAAAAAACACAATAAAAATTCTCTCTATCGGTAGAATTAATTACCTTTTGCGGTTCATGATTGCCTACGAGAAATCCTGTAAATGATTTGGCTGCAGAAGTAATTGAAAACGAACTAGAGGTAAACAAGGATTGGTGAGATGGTGCTCGAAGATCAAAATCGACTAAACATACTTTTTTGCCCAATAGAGCTAATTTTACCGCTGTGTTGACTGAGAGAAGAGTTTTTCCAACTCCTCCCCTATAGCTGTGAAACGTAATTGTCTCCATCTAACTATTCGCTCCAACGATTTTGTACCAGACCTCAGTTGCTCTACTTTCGGAATCAATTTTTTCTCTTTTCTTCATTACAAATCCTTTTTGAGCTAAATAATTAAGATATCTCGATTCTAATCCGCGAGTTCGGAAAGTCAGACTCGCAATATCAGCACTTTTTACCCAATCTTCGATTTTCTGTATTGCTTTATATGTTTTGAATATTCCAGGTCGGGATTCCTGTAAATTTAATATTTCTAGACTTGAAGGCATCGATGTTAATGCATCCATTCTAGATTCATTCGAAACAGCAGTCCTAGAACCAGTAGTTTCCGCTGATGCTATTGAAGATGAAGCTAAAAATGAGTCGATTGAAGTTAAGTTCTGAGAAATTATTTTCAATTCGTCTAGAATTTGTGACAGTATTTTCTTTAATGCTCTATCCTGTATTTCAGACATTTTCTACAAGGATTCACTAAGTATATCTCTTAATAAACGTTGCGCAATGTTGCACAACGTATTGTGTATCATTATACTTGTTGAAATCTGGTATTATAATTTAATGACAAAAATCTTTTACCGTGTGACCTTTGATGAGATGAACCTTTCAATAATTTCACGCTCTATTCAGAAGATCTTAAAAAAATTCTATCCTTAGTAATGTGAAAAGACGTTTCTTACCATCTATCGAACAAAAAATTTAATCTTCAAATTGAGTGAACAGTGGACGAATTCTTATGGTAGTAGTAAGCCAGATCTGGATCCAACACTTAGTCTGCACCCAGATAATAGGCCATTGTCATTTACGAACAGGAAGCGAGATCGATCCTTTCTTAGGAGGTAGTATGTTCACAGCTCTGGAAGCTACCTTGGCAGACATTGAACATGAATTTAAGTACACAATGTCAGGGTTTTATGGATACAGAATTCCTGAAATTGAAGGAATCGGTCTGTTTACTGTATCAAATAAGAACTTCAGATTATATTTCTTGTGTGAAGGTTTACATAAGAAGGGAATTCCATATCTTGCTGGCAAAGAAATTTCACAGAAGATAAAAAAATTGTTTAGTCATCTCCAGGATAAATCGTATGCTGATTCATGTACTTCTGCTCATCGATTAGAGCAAGGATCGTATTGGTTCGATTTAATGTGCTCCGTGGGTTTTGGAGGAGAGATTCGAGTGAAATTGATTGACAAGATTTATCCGTTAAGGAGTGTGACTATTCACACAAAATCTCATCTCCAAACAAGCAATACAACAATTTTCAGATTAGAATCGTCTTTGCTAGGCTCATTAGGGTATGGGTGGAAAGACCGAGATGATATGATTGCTTCTAAAATTGAAGGCATATTCAGGGAACCCCAGCGGAGTTTTCAATTCTATGAGACAATATTCCGACAAATAAAAGAGTTTGTACCCACATTTAAACCTAATACTGTTATATTGACTTATCAACCCACACATCAACTTACATCGGAATCAGAATCTCAGAGCGCATTAATTGCCTTTCTTTCTATAAAAGGAGATTCTTTGGATATTAGATACTGTATCCCAGTGGCAGAGAGTTCAGGAATTCATGGAACGCAAACAAATATATTTCTACAAAGTTTATTCCTTGATTCTTAAGGTAAAAACTAGGAATTAACCATCAAGAATATCCTAGAATATCTTAAAAATTCTAAGATAATCCCGTAATTGATGTTTGTAGCCCCTACTTAATGAAAGGTCGATAAAGTCTTCAAAATCAAAATCATAAATGAAATCTCTTATATCTGAGCAGACTGAAAGATTCTTTTCCTGTTTTAGAGATAAAATCCAACCTGAAGAATGCATCTCCTTGGGAACTAACAACACGATCCTGGGTACATCGACGGGAACAGGCATGCTCATTTTTTTCTCAAATAAATTCCAAAGTAGTCTTACAGTATGCTTGAGGTGTACTTCCGTGGTCACTTCTATAGCTAAAACATTCATACCTTCCAGATAAGAATAATGATCATCGTAATCTCTTCCATGCTTTGAACGAAATTTTTGGACGACTCCTTGTTTCTGAAGAAAACCATATGAAATGATATGCAAATTTAATTCAACAGAATGGGAGTTGATGAGTTTTTCTAAATCAGTCGACCACCCAAATTGCTCAGAAACCCTACTTTGTATGTCTTTATCAAAATCATATCCGTAAAATGTTGAATAGGGAGTCAACCACATGTCAGGATAGCGCTGTTTCCTATCTTGTACCATATCGATGAAACAAATTTTGAGTTTTTTCTGAACTACTTTTCCTTCTTCCATATGATCTAACCCTCAAATAGTGTATTTAGTACCAAACTCGGAATTTATTCCCTTTATTACTTATTCCTAGTATAGAAGTCATTGCCAAGAAAAGTATCTTTAAATAAACTAAACTGTAGAACCCATACAGAATGATTATACTAATCTCAAATGACTTGTATACAAAATCATTTTTTCGAAGGTATTTTTGACAATGGATACAGATAATTCAGTGAATTCAGATTTAGAACTTCACAAAAATCTAAATGATACAACGAACATACGAGGATATATATTAATCTGGATAGGACAACTAATATCCATTCTTGGCTCAGGAATTGTACAATTTGCCATAATATGGTGGTTAACAGATAAAACAGGTAGTTCATTTGTACTGGCATTAGCAACTTTTGTCGGATTAGTACCTATGGTAATAATTGGGCCATTTTCAGGAGTTTTAGCCGATCGTTGGAATAGAAAGAAAATTATGTTATCAACTGATTTTCTACAAGCAATAGCAACTATTGGGTTAATTACGATATTCTGGTTGAATATCGTTGAGGTTTGGCATGTTCTAGTACTAATAGCTATTCGTGGTTCATTTCAAGCATTTCAAATGCCAGCAAGTATTTCCATTGTCCCTCAAATGGTACCAAAAGCTCAAATCAGTAGAATTAACGGTTTAGGGCAAATTTTCAATAATTTTATTTTTATTTTGAGTCCTATACTGGGAGCAATAATTCTGGAGCTTTATTCAATTAGTATCGTCCTGTGGATTGATGTTATCACGTTTTTCGTTGCGGTTTTTACTTTGATACTAGTAACTATACCTCCCGTGATAAAGAAATCCGTTGAAGGGCTAGACGTAAAGACCCCCTCATTTAAGTCACAATTTTTTGAAACCTTTGATTATTTGAAGAGCCATGGCTGGTTACCTTTGATACTAGGATTCACTATTGGAAATATTTTGATTAATCCATTATTTAGCATGTTACCACTTTTCATCAAAGAAATTCATTTTGGTGGTGCTTTGGAACTAGCTTTTATTGTAGGAATTTTCCAAGTAGGGAGCCTAGTGGCGTCATTCTTGATTGCAGTATGGAATTTTACACCAAAGGTAAGTACTATTGTCATATTCGTATTTCTATCATTCCTAGGATTATTAACAATCTCAGTATCACCAGTTGGTGTATTCGAGATCATGGCGGTCGGTGCTCTATTAATTGGTTTTTCAATTGCATTTATTGATGTAGGAATTGTAACTCTCCTTCAGATTCATATTCCCCCAGAAATTCAAGGACGTATATTTTCAGTGACATTCACGCTAGTTAAATCCATTTTACCTGTAGCTCTGCTTATTATTGGAGGAGCTGCGGAATTTATAGGACTTAAGA
>DXJL01000175.1 GCA_019057635.1 Candidatus Heimdallarchaeota archaeon | reverse complement strand
GTGATTTCAATTTATACGACCTTTTCCTATTTCTAATTCCTTTTAGAATGATGATACGGGATAACGGCTAAACAAAAAAGCGCCGTTAGCATCATAGATAGACCATCGGCACTGCACGTCTTCGGTTCGCAAAAAATAACCCAATAGAGACACATACAAATATCGAGATCCAACATCATAGTAACTATTCATGATAGCAAATACTGCCCAGCTTGTCCATCCTTGGCCCCTTTCTTTCCATCGCCAATCCACTATGAATGTGTAGATGTTCGCTGTGTTAATATCAAAATGCATTCTTGAGTAGGCTATATAAATCCATCGTCCATACCACTGCTTATCCACATATGAAGAGGGTGAGACTTCTGGAAAATTCACGTTAATCTGCTCTGTACGCGTATCTAACACCGTAGTTTTATTATTCATATGAATTGACCAATTCACCTCCATAGTGTCATCATCTTCAATATAAAAAGTGTCAATTACATAATAGATTCCAGTACCTTCACTACTGTAATTATTACCTGTCCATCGAAGTAGAGTCCAGTTTCCCCAACCTCCTCCTTCTGATTTTATGCGGCATTGAACCATTAAATAATATTCATATGATATATTAACGTAGAACCACAAATGAGAGGTGCATTTATCTGCTTTCCAGGAAAGATATGAATTATCCATTATTTTCACATGAGATATGTTATTTTCTGTTGATGTGAGTGAATCGATTAAAATATGTCCCCCTTTGGAATAAATGGACCATCTTACTTGTACTTTTGTATCTAGTGGATCAACAGAACATATTTCTCCCTCTATTTGATAATTCGTTCCTTGATCATAATATATCTGTTCATTACTCACTACATACCATTCAGTCCAATTGTCTTGATGAACTCGATATTCTACTTTAAATTTGTACATCTCTGATATATTAATTTCGAATTTGAAATATGATGATATCATATTGTCATTTTGGGTTACTAAGGAGCTTTCCAATACTTGAGCTGATCTTGGAATGCAGATATCAATTAGATCTACCAATAGATTAATCTTTGTAAATTCAATAGCTGCACTAAGAATTGAATTATCTACTGTATCGTTAGTTGACCATTTTTGATAACCATCGATGTATAGATTTGCAGAGGAACCCTTCCTGGTAATTCTAAATTCCCCATTCCAATCTTTATATGAATCGAGCCATTCACTATTATAAACTAAAGATCCATTGTGCCAAAACTTAATTCGACCTTCAGTCGTATTTTGACCTGACCATTCAAGTTTAAAAACTTCTGTTCCTTTTGCATCTAATGTATCAAAGAGAATTAATCTTAAATGGCCAAGATTATCTTGTTTATAGCAAATAGGGGCACAAGCAAAGTCAATACTATCATAAGCTAAATCAAAATTATGATATGTTCTAGCAAGACCATTCCAAATAATATTAGCAAATAATAATCCTGAAGCGGCAGTTGTTTCGCCATGGGTATCAATCCAATCATTTTTAGTATTAAATGGCTGATAATAATTATGTCCCGTTGTTTGGGCATGAACCACAACAAGGGGTAGCCAAGTTAGTAATGTCATTGAAAATAAGAACACTAGGATCATGATTTTTCGTGTATCTATTTTATTATTTTGTTTCATTTGTTTGCCTTCTTTTAGTTATAATCTACTCTTCTATTCTCTCTGCGATGATTGGTTGATTCGAGGAGTCTACTGAATGTGGTAGAGAAAGTTCCACCAGGAGATTGAGCTTAACTGCTTTTTTTAGGAATTTAATAGCCTCAATTCGCTTAAAACTTGAGCCCAGCTCACTTACAATTGCCTCTGGGAAGGAATATCCAATGTTAGATTTAGAGAAAATCTTTTGATTTATTATATTCCACATGTTTTGTTCTTTTCTAGATAGCATATTGCTATTCATCCTCCTAACCCCCCCATTCAACGCCAGGGGTGAACAGTAATAAAGAGGGAGATGCTTGCGAATGATTCTTCTCACTTTGTCTACAGGTATCTGATTTGGAGAAATGTAATTTTCTAATTTATCAGCGAAATTGTCTTCTATTTCTTGCCCAATATGACGTATGTAAGTATGGAAAATTTTGGGAAGAACTTTCTCCGAAATGATAGCAACACTTGAATATATGCCATTCCAGACAAGTACACTGAGGTCTTTACTGCTTAGGACTTCAAATTCGGTTTTTTGTTCACATATTACCTCTTGTTCTGAGCGTGCCATCATTCCAGAAGTCATGTCTTTCATGAAGTCTGAAAAAGCTGCTGACAGTCCCGACAGGATATCAATATCAGCCTTAATGTCGTGGAAAGGCTGTTCATTGTAGAATTGAACCCCAAAACTGGTGCGACAAAAAATCACACGAATAGACTTCATAGCATTGTATTTTTGAATAATACCTAGTTGAATCGCTTGAGATCTGCTGTGATAACGATGTATTAGTACAACTACAGCGCTAAAACCAATTAACAAGGTAAAAATGGTGATTAACGCAGGATCAAGGTTAATGATAAGTTCTCCACTGTTATAATTGATTTTTATCTCATTGAATTCACTATAATCATAATATTTCTCATTCCCATTCTTATCCACAGTCTTGATTCTATAGATTATTTTCCAATTAGTTCTATTCTGCATAAATGGAATAGTGATGTCATAAATTTGAATCGTTTCTCCATTTGTGTTTTCAACATGATCGTACAACATTTCAACTATGCGCCATTTTTGCTCTTTATCATCTCTCAATGAAGCTCCAAACCCTACTCGCTCATCCTCGGTCATATTAACAGCTTTAAAGTAGTAATATAAGATAACTTCTTCTACACCTGAACCAAATTCTTGTATTTCTGCGTAGAAGTTGATGGAGGTGGGATTTTGTTCAAGATTCTTAATATCAGTATCTTTCACCCTCGGAGGAGTCTCATCTTTGATTGTAAAGTTAAAGTATTTGATGCAATCAATTTTGTAAGAAATGTTTTCATAACTTTGTGTTGTAGAAACAGCTGTAATCTTCACAATGACTGTTGTATTGATGAACGAAGCAAAATCTTCTTCTGACAGGGGAAATTCAACTTTCCAAGGGGGTTTATAACGTTCCTTGGTCTGTTCATCAGTCCCTTCAAGGATGATTTCAAAACAGACTTCGGAGATCGTATTACGAACATCACTAGCATTGACCCTGAGTTCGTAATACCCTTCTCTATCAGTATCACTTCTAAAGTCATTAATGGTTGGTTTACTCTCAATTATAACTGATATGTTAACTTTTGTCCCATCTTCAATTCCATCAAAGGGATAGACTTCAATAGTCCAAATTTCACCTGTATGGGTCTTGTTAGCAGTAATTAACTTCCGACCATCATATTCGAATTGATAAACTCCATTAACGTACCATCTTAACATCGATAAATCGTTTTTTCGATATGAAACACCTACTACAAAAGTATAGTTGATTTTAATTTCTTGATCTTCTACAAAAAATTGCGGATGATCATCATTACCTATAAATTTAAGGTTAGTTGCCATGGGGCAACCGTTTCCTATTATAATAGCGGATGAGTTGACCCAACTACCATGATCAAGTTGTCGGTCTCGTGGGCATACACTTACTATCCAAACATCCCCTTTCGTGACATATCTAGCCTCAACATAATGATTTTGTAATTCATCTACCAGCATGCCATTTCTATACCATCGATATTGAGCATGAACGACTAAGCCATTCTCAACCTCAATATCAAATATATCTAAACTTTCCTCACCATCAATATCTTTTGCTGAATAATTCACATAGAGGGGGGTTCCTGGGGGATAGAATGTGCAATTATTAGCACCTAGAATATTTGGTGGAGCTACTAGTTCTGGGGGAGTATTACCCACAATGAAGTACCCTGATTGAGGTTCCAAAACTGATTCACCAGGTTCATCTCCATCATGAGGTATTATCCTACAATAGATATAATCACCAGCAGTAAAAAGAGAATTAGGCAATAACACCGTTGATGATATATTCCAAGTACCCAAATGAAGTATATTCCAGGATATTTCCGTTTCGTCTTCGTCTCCATCAATGTCAACAAATTCATAAAAAATAACAAAATCATCACTAGTGGTACTTCCCCCACTTATATCCACATTCTGTATGTATGGCTTAGAATTTCGAATCTCTGTTCCTGCCCACTTATTTTCTGACCAATCAGAACCATCAAACACTCTTACTTCAAAAATCCAAACTTCTCCTTTTGAGGTATATATTGGAAGTACAGTTGTACTGTTTTCCAAGGAAGGGACCTCGATATTATCTTTTTTCCACACAATATGATAAGCAACAAGTGAGTCGTTGTCGGCAGTATCGTTACCCTCGAAGATTGCAACTAAGGTGTCGTTTGTATAAGCAGATCCTTCTGGAAATAGAGAAGTACAAACAACTTCAGGTATAGTGTTACCAATAGTGACGTTGATCGAAAGACTGACCCAACTACCGCAGTCTATTCCATCCTTTGGGTGAACTTTGTAATGCCAAACTTGTCCTTTGGCAGTATAACTAGTTGGAACAGTTCTCGAACCGTTCAACATTCCTTGCAGTACTCCATCCTTGTACCATAAGATCTCGGTTCCACTTTCGGGATCCGAATCAGCATCACTATAGCTGTACATTACTATTAATTCATCTCCAGTCTTCGGCTCATTAGGCATTATGCTCAAATCACTGGCTGATGGTGCCGTGTTCGCTGTATTGATCATTGGAGAAGTTTTAAGACTACCATAGTCAATTCCGTCGCTGGGTAAAACTGTAAAGTACCAATTCTCTCCCCTATTTGTGGCTGAGGCGGGGATAATGAGCTGATTTTCATACGCAGGTTGTTCTATCCCATTTTTGTACCACAGAATGGTAGTCCCATTTTCTTGATCTCCATCAGGATCAACGAGGATGTAACTCGCTATAAGATCTTGATTAGTTTTCGGATTGTTGGGAGCTAAATCAAGACCACCTGCTAAGGGGGCAGCATTAGTTATTGTCACAATAGCTGATGTTACCCAATTGGAGTAATTAGTACCATCGTGAACACACATCTCAAAAAACCATGTTTCTCCTTTAGTGGTCTCTTCAGGTGGGACAGAAATCTGATCGTTGATAAGAACTACCAGTTGTCCATTTTTATACCATCTTATCTGTCGATTGATTGTGTTTTCGTCATCGTTGTCATAATCATAATAAGAATAGATAGTGGACAAGATCGAATCAGTGGTTGGATTGTTAGGGGCAATATTATCGTTTGAAATTTCTGGGGCTGAATTACACACAGTGATGTTTAGAGACCAGATTAGTTCACCATAATTTTTACCATCCTTTGGCTGTACTGAAGCACACCAACTATCACCTTTGATCAATGCATAAGCAGGAAATTGCTTCAAATCATTATATACTGGTTCTAAAACGGAGTTTTTGTACCATCGAATTTCAGTACCTTCTTCACTATCGCCATCCTGGTCATAAAAATCATAATTCAAGGACAACGTATTGCTACTATGAAGAGGATCAGGGGAGAGAGTCAAGTTAGAGGCAATAGGTACTATGTTCACTTCACCTTGATGTTTGCTTGAAGTGTAAGAGTTACCCGCGGTGTCAGTAACAATGATTTCAAACAAAATTGTGCCTGTATTCATTTGGAGAGTGTCGTTAATATACCCCGAAATTGTAGGTCTCATCGTAGCTGTCAAGTCGTTACGTGCTATTCCAGCGCACTGTGTTACATTGACAAGTACGGAGTCTATTTCTCCCCAGGAATCGGTCACGTTGGCATAAAAGGTGCCAAAAGAACCGATATAGCTATAATATTCCCAATCTAGTACATTTGGGAAAACTGTATCGTAATTAAAGGTTATGTTTTTTACAGTTGACCCCTCAGTCAAGTAATTACCTGAAGAATCAGTTGTGTTATAAATCTGATAACTAAAGAAGTCGTTAAAATTAATCGATGAAGGTTGATAAATCCAAAGACCAGTTTCATTCAATGTCATATTGTTTAATGTCTCATTTAAGCTAAGTACAACCATCTCAACATTGGACTTGCTATCAGAGACATTTACCCAAAATTGAGAGAATCCATTTCCAGGATCATCAACACCAAAATCATGGATAACAGGAGGCATATTATCTGGAGGGGGTAAACTGATGATTTGCCAACATTCTTCATGTTGATCATCGTTATTTGTCGTTCCATGATATTGCGTACGCGTCCATTGAGACCCTGAAATCAATCTCGGAAGGTTTTTTTGGAGAGGAAAAGATAATCCAGTACCCCTCGTCGATGAACTTCGAATTATTAAAGTTCGATCAGGATCAACTTGATAAGGAATATCATTGGTTAAAGTATTCGTTCCAGAATTTGGGGGATCCCAATTATAAGCCCCTCGCTGGACATTTACTCCTTTTTCTGGAGGATGTTCGACTACATACCAACGAATCCGGTTTGCAAAAGAAGAGTTGTCATACCGTCCAAAGGTGACTTCATTCGTGTCAGTTATCTGACCGAATATAGAAGTCTGTTGGAGTCCGTTATCTGTGCAGTCATACGTGAAATAAACCCAGCTAGAGCTCATATTAATCACAGGATCACTAGGATTCCCAGATGTAGCAATTAAATCAGTTACCAGGGCTGTAGAAGTAACTACTACTTCTCCACTATAAATAGCGTATTTTGATGGCCACTCTATAATTTGAAATCTGATTATTGCATCTGTTCCAGTAGCAGAACCAGCTCTTTCAGCTATCACTGTTGTGGAATCCTTAAGTTCCACAGTTACAAAACCATCTTTGGTATCCTGTTGTGTGGCAGAAGAATCATTTACTCTACTATGTCCTATTACAAGTGATCTCGAAGGATCAACCATAGAGACTGACACCGTATTACTAATTTGACCTGATTCAATACTAATTGATCCTCGCTGAACATAAATTTCAGGACTCTCTACAATCCACCATGAAACATATACATTTGGATCTTCTACAACTCTATCAAATTTTATCTGAGTTGGTGAACTAATATAACCACTGACCTGATGTTCACGGGGATGACTAGCAGAGGTGTTCCCTGAATAGTACACTATCAGAAAGGCTTGGCTTGGGTCAACAGTCCCTCCAATATCGTGGATAGATTCAGTACCACTTAAAAACTGAAAAGAACCATGGTAAGTTCTGAAACCAGTTGTACTTCCTCCAAAATATTCTTCCTCACTCCTAATAGAGTAAAAACTCTCAGAATCATACTGGTTATTGTACTCTGTTAAGATCCAGCTGATGGAGCGTGAAATACTAGAAATTCGAACCTCGTCAATTAGTCCATTAAACCATGCTTCCCCATTTCCCAATTGCCCAGTGTCAACATTCCCCCCTCCGATATTCCAATCAGCATTCCAACTAAGATTTGTGTTATTACCATAACTCCAATCTGTTGAGTCTGTATCGTCTAAACCGTTGATGTAAATCTTATTGTTTGCCAAGTTATTAGCATCTAGTACACATGTGAAGTAATACCAAACGCTAGCTGACCACGTTCTTGTTTCTGTCCACTTATACATTACATCACCATTTTTAATCTTAAATACAAGAGCACCATCTTCTCCTTGGTTATAATCTGTCCCAGTGAGGATGATTGCCATATCTTGATCATTTGACGTAAATTTTTCTAACAGAAGTAGCGACGTTGAGGAAGAGCTTAAATGACCATTATTAAGCTTAAACCAGCCCGAAATAGTCACATCTGTACTTGGATTAAGAGAGGAATTTGGAGGGATGTTTATTTTATCATTAGCTCCATCAAAATTTTGCCCATCACAAATCTTACCTGCAAAATCATCATTCCCGTTTTGAGTGCCATGAATATTGTTCATGGTTGAGTCATAATGAGTTGCTCCTGAACTTTCATCTATCATAGCTTCATTGAAGTGCAAGACTGTAAGATAATTAGAATCCCAGACGCCAGTGGGATTTTCCTGACTTCCAATATTATCATTTCCGTAATACATCGAAATTATGGTATTAATCGTACTCGATAAGCTGGGAATTCTGACCCAAGCTATTAGATGAGCATGGGTGGAATTATATGTTTGATTGAAGTATTCCAATTCGTGATCGAGCTTCATACCAGCTGTATCCGTAAATCGAATATCATCACCATCTGCTCGTACATCTAAATGCAGATCGCTATCGTATAGATCGATAAGTACTGGAAAATCTTGTAAGTCTGCAGTAACTTTCATTGAATTTATGGTTAAATTTTTTCGATATCGGTACGATGTATCTCCCCAGCTACCTCCTAATTTAACTGAAGATTTTACTGAAAAATTCTGAAAGTCTTTTGAATTGTCATTAGGATCATTGGTTACACCTGTAAGGAATGATGGATACTTATTCCAAATGTTCTCTACATTACCATTCAATTTATTAAGCATGGTAATATTATTCATTAAACGTGATATAACTTGAAGTTCTTCTTTCAAATCGGAAAACTCATCATCCTGTATTTGGATGGCAAGTAGATTGATATTTATAATAAAAACAGCCAATATTAAGCATGATACGGTTCGTGGGAACATTCTCAAGTTCTGTTCTCTTCCGATTATCTCCAGCCATTTAAATCATAAATCAATACACTGAGAGAGGTGGACTTTTTATCATAAGTATTAGCAGTGCCATATCAGCACCCTCAGAGCCAATGTGGAATTATCGGAGAAAATTATACGTCTACGATTAGTATAAATCAAATGTTGATAGTTTATTGGTGTTAATGTATTTCTTGATGCAAGTTGAAATAACTGTATACATTGAAATCTTCTTTTTTACACGATCCTCTCCTTTAAATAGCTTTCCAAATGAGTGGGTAGATCCGATTTTAGTTAAATCAATTCTACTAAAGCTGATATAGAGCCGACTTAATTAGTTAAATTGATAGGCTTACAATTTTAATTAAAACATGCTCCATAATTTTTACCTAAGAGGCTTATTAATCATCTAATTCACCATAAGGAATTGGACTCCTCACATGTCACTATTTCAAGCTAAATTTGGGTCTATTATGGAACTTATGGTTCTGATGTTCCTTTCAACATGTTTCCTAATTAATACGTAGATTAGTGCATGCGTGTGCACGCATGCATTGTTCTACCATTCCTATAATAAGAAATTGCTTTTCCTTTTCCCAAAGAATAGAAACTATCATCCTTTTTGTTACTTTAAGATCCACACTTAACTAAGTATGTTGTTATTTTTTCATGGTGCTGAAGAAAAGATGTAAACTCAGAGGAAGGTAGGGGAGCAAGCTTGCTCTGGTATTTAGCTAGATCTTCTGCTAGTTGATAAGCTATTTCTAGATCCTCATCAATTTGGGGATCGTTATATCCTTTGCAAACAAAAGTTAAGTATCAAATAGATGTCATTTTCCTTATTATCCATTTATATTTGATTAACAGTTAGTTTGAAAGAAATTTCCACGATTTCAATTATCCATTGGCTCTGTAGAACAGAAAAAGAATTACATCAAGATTTCTTCAGTTTCAAAAATCGCAATTAATGGGGCAATGTTAGTCACGTTTGAATACTAGAATTCGTGTTTAATATAAACACTGATGCTACTAAAAACCAAAAGCGACTTCAAGTTTGGAAAAGAGAGAACTCACTTCAAATGGTCGATTGGAACCTTTAAACAAATTATAGGATGAATTGTAATTAAAATATCGGACTTAATTCTTATAAGTGTGTTTTTGACTCAAAGAATCTCAATTATCAGATAGCTAAAGATGAGAATTGATCAACAGCTATGGAATTTATGTTTGAAGAAAGTGAAGAGAAATGAAAACACAATTACTCGAAGATGAAGTATTATCAGCGATGAGCTTGAGTCGGCAGTATGGAATATTTAATGCCAATTTAATGATGTTATTATCGGATGAGGATAAAGAATTCATTGAGAAGATCCAGAATATCTGTTTAGAAAAGGAAGAAGAGATTGGGGGAACTCCTGGGCATAATAAGATGGATATTTATGAGTTATTCCCTTGGGCTGGAAGCCACGGGCTTATTAACAGAAGCTTTGAATATCCCCATCGTGATGATTTGGAAGTTGGGCTAAAGCCTGAGATTTTAAGACAATGGACATTGGATATTTTTAATCCCCAGTTAAGTTTCGCTCTCGGAGCTTCAGTTCTTGCAATAAATCCTATTGCTCACCATAACGGAGGTAGAGAACCTCTATTGAACGATTTAAAGGGTTTACTTGATGGTAAGAAAATTGGATGTATTGGTATTACTGAACCATTACAAGGATCTGATGCCGTTAATATGAAAGTGAAGGCAGAAAAAGTTGCTGATGGAATCGTACTTAATGGAGAAAAATGCTATACAACCAATAGTCCCAAAGCTGATCTATGTGTAGTTTATGCCGTTTACAATCCAGAAGATCCAAGAAGCACTATGGTTCAAGGAGTTTCACATAAAGACTGGAATGCTGGCTTTAAAGCTGAAAGAATCGGCATTCCTTCTGTTAGCAAAATTCATATTGGAAAAACCATATTTGAAGATGCACACATCCCAACCGATTATATCACAGGGGATAATGGTGCTGGTTATGATATCCTCTTTGAAGGTTTAGTACCAGAACGTATTGGGATAGCAGCTCAGTGTGTAGGGAACATGTGGGGTGCTTTTACACTTGCGGCTATATATTCAACCGTACGAAAACAATTTGGCGAGAAAATTTTACGGCATCAAGCAGTAGGAATGTCTGTAATGGCAAAGTATCACGCTAGATTGAATGTTGCTACAATGGCATTATTAAAACTAGCAGAGACATTTGATGCTAAAAAGGAAGAATTGGCCGATATTCCTCCAACTATGAATCCGTTGGTCGCTACTGCGTCACATATGAAAGAATATTGTTCATATTTGAACCATGAGTTATGTTATGAGCTTATGCATGCAATGGGCGGAACTGGTGTCACCGATCAGACAAAAATGCCTCTTTATCAAGGACTTTCCGAAATATCAGAGGTTGTGGGTGGAACCAGAAACGTTCAACTCCTCATTGGTTCCCGAACAATTAATACTATGGTTAAAATGGCATAAGATTCCCCCCATTTTACCTTTTTTTCTTTCCTTTTTTCTTTTCAAATTCAAAATCAATTGTTAAAATTTTATCGTTTCCATCTTTGTTGATTTTAGCAGTAATTAAGCAGAATGAAGACAAAAAATTATGTCCTGCGGATACTTTGTCGAGAATTATTTATTATTAGTTGAGCCTTTATTTTTCATGTAGAATTTCCCTGAATAAGGCGATAACTGGGATAAATTCTCTAGGTGTCTGACGGATGACATTACTTTCAGTTAAGGTGTTTAATGATGCGAATGAAGAAATTATCTCTACAATTTCTGTCACTCCTGATAATTGTCAGACTTCTGCTTCTTTACCAGCCATTCGGAGACTATTAATTCAGAATAATAATACTCAACCTGTTCAAGGGTGGGTTTGTGGAGACAAGCTCCTTGCCTTTTCATATTTAAATTCACAAAAAGTACTTTTGCTTGCTGTTGCCAGTATAAATACTTCTTTCTCAAAACTTCAATCTTTTTTAGAATTATTAGGAAAATCCTACAAGCCAAGACTATTTGAAAAACATCAGCCTTCTTTCCAAAAAGATTTTCAGGATATCTGTGATTCTGTTGTTAGATTGGTGGATTCCTCAACGACACTAAGTATTTCATTATTAGGACTCGCTCGTTCGGGAAAGACAACTTTCATTCAACAACATATAATCGAACAGCAACTAGCAGGCTTTAATTCGTATGAACCAACAAGACTAGTTAACATCGTATCACATGAAAGTTCTACACACAGTCCACATATACGTTTTTACGACCTTGGAATGGCTTTCCAACAACATTGGTGGAAATTTAGTACAGAGTCAGATGGTTATATTTTCTTCGTAGATATGTCTGATATTCGGTCTATTAATGCCTCAAAAGAATTATTAGAGGAAACTCGTAACTTTTGGGATTTGCCATATGTGATTGCTGCTAATAAAATTGATGTTGGCTCCATCAAGAATGTGAGAAGATATCTTTCTAGGAAATTACTTGTTCCTATTCGATTGATTTACGAAACTGAATCCATAACAGGAGTTGGCTTCGATCCTTTGCTTGAGGGTATACTTTCAGAGATTCATAAGAACAGTTCTTATTCCTCAATTATTCAGCCTCAGTCGACGAAGAACGAATTCTAACGTCCTAGCTAGAAGATACTCTGCCATAGAATTTATGAAGCATTCTACAATCCACAGATAAGAATAGATTCGATGGTGGTGTGTCTATTGACAAAAAAATCCGAATCCAAATCTGAGATTCAGAGGTTAGAAACAATCATTTCGATCACCAAAGCATTTGTTCTCTATGATTTTCAAACAATGTTGGATTATATCATAAAAACAGTTACTGAGAAGATAGATGCCGTGATTGGGGGGATTTTTTTATTAGAAAAGGATTCTGTAGTGCTTGTAGCAGAGGTGGGAGGAACTTTACCCCTCCATAATACCATCAAACAACAAGCGTTGTTTACCTCAACTGGACAATCGCACGAAAAGAATTATTCTACCATAAAGGGTCTTGCAGCCCAAACAGTCCTTGAAGAAAAAACCATAGTTATAAATGATATATCAACTTTTCAAGTATCTGAAAGGGCACAGAAAGTTGTGAAAGACTTAGGTATAACTAATTTATTATCCAGTCCAATATCATATCATAATATCCCACATGGAGTAATACAAGTAGCTCGTACTGGGAATAAACCGTTTTCTATGGAAGAAGTTTCGTTTATTGATGCCATTACCGCCGAGCTTGGTATCGTTATCATTCAAAAGGCTACCGATGAAAGAGTAAATGAAACATTTGATGAGTTAGAATTCATGGTGGATTTATTGACCCATGACATCTCTAGTCAATCAATGGTAATCTGGAGCTGTCTGGAAGAAATTAATTCTATGTTAGATCCACAAAATCAGGATGGAGAATTTTTTACACAAACAGCGATCCAGGCACTTACTCGAGTTCAAACAATTATCGATCAGGTGAGAGTGTTATCTAGTTTAAAGCGGCTTGGTAAAGCAGATTATACTCCCATTGATCTTGGAGGTGTTCTCAACAGAGCCATTAAATCAGTTAACTCTATGTTCCCAGAAGATAATCTAGACATAGGGGTTAGTATTTCTAGTAATAATATTTTCGTTAATGGGACGACAATCATCGATAATTGTTTTATGAATCTTTTACAAAACGCAGTAATAGCCGATAACCATTCTGTAAAAAAAATTAGAATAAACGTTACTGAAACGGTATCAGATGTAATTAAAATTGAGGTGGAAGATAAAGGGGAAGGAATTCCAGATGAGCTCAAACCTCGGGTATTTCAAAGGCTTTTTCGCGCACGATCGGAGGAGAAACCACAAGGTTCTGGGTTGGGTTTGTTCATTGTTAAGACAATTATTGAGAAGTTCGAAGGTAAAATTAGAGTAGAAAATAGAGTTAAAAATGATTACACTCAAGGAACTCGGTTTATCATTGAACTCCCAAGAATTGAGCTTACTCCTATTGATTAGAGGCTTTGGATCCTGTACTTAGAAGTGTACTTCCTTCAGGAAGGCCTGTTTCTTTCGCAATTACTTCACATTTTAAGATTAAAAGGAAGAATATGTATTCAATATCATGTAAATCTTCAAAATTTGCCTGACCTTTACTTATTACTACATCAAACTTTTCAAGAAGTGAAATAAAATTAGGATCACGCCGATCCCGTTCCACTTCATACAATTCGATTTGTGGAATGGAAGTAATTCCGACGGTCTCTGCGTCCAATCGCATTGCATCATTCAGAATCGGTTCCTTTTTAATAACAAACAGTATTCGTTCAAGACTGTATTCTTGAAGGATTGTTTCTAGGAGTAATTTATCAAAAACAATCTCACCTGTATTATCAGCAAGAAATATGAGCGATTTCGCGTTGGATAAACGTTTTCGTAAGAGATGGCTATGATCAACTGTTAATGGAGTCTTCAAAAGTCGATTGAGTGTTTTTTTTATGTCAAATGGTTTTAAAGCCCCAAAATCGATAATGTTACCCGCAATTGCTAGTTTTGATGCAGTTAAAAGCGAATCTTTTGCATTTTCCACTTCTTTTTGTAGATCAGGATAGAGATCGAGGATCATTTTATTGTACTTTACTTTTACCTCAGAATAAGGATCATTATTCCCTGTAATTCGGCTGATTATCGCTTGAGTTTCATAAGCAAGGAGGATTGTTCTTGTGTTCCAATCAGACTTCTGGATAACTTGGAGAGTTTCCCGAAGAATTTGTTTTTGAACTGCGATATCCTCTGTAGCTAATCGTGCGGTTTGTAGAACTTGTTTTTGAATACATGGGATACAATCGAGATGCATTTGCATGATGATAACCACTTTAGAATTCAACATTGGGTTTAAGAATTATCAATATAACTACGTTTGCCAAAATGTAAAAATACTTATGTAAACTTTCTAACGATGATATAAGCTAATAATAATGCGAATGCTTCAAATTAATCCTAAAAGGAGTAAAATGTTATGGTGAAGGTGATTTTTCTCGATGATGGTGGTGTAATGAATGATAATAATCTTCGAACACCCCAATGGAGAGAATTAATTGCTCAATACTTTTCTCCTCGATATGGTGGTACCATAAATATCTGGAAGACGGCAAATAGATACGCTTTTACAAGGTTAATGGATAGATACGAACAAATCATCGAAGATACGCCTTTGATTGATTTTAACAAATTTTGGGAAGAAGAGATGAGTCAATGGATTACTGAAATGTTTACTATAGCCGAAATCAATCCGCCTTCTGTCAATCAGCGGTATAAAATAGGACAAGAAGCAGAGAAATGGATTACGCCGAGGGTAAAATCTGCTTTTCCTGGAATTGTTGATGCAATAATCCGCCTAGAAAACCAAGGTTATACCCTCTGTACCGCGTCTGGAGAAGTATCATGGTCATTGAAAGGTTATCTTACTGGAATGGGAGTCATTGAATGTTTCACAAAATTATATGGACCTGATCTCATTAATACTTTAAAAGGAAGTAAAGTATATTATGAAAATATTTTAAGTGATATGAAAATACTTCCCGAGGATGCCGTCATTGTTGATGACTCTGCGACTCAAATAAAGTTCGCTAAAGAACTAGGGATTAAAACAGTCCATGTTTTGAATTCCCTAAAGTGTGAGAAACTGTCTTGCGACTATCATATAAACAGGCCCAATGAATTAGTAGATTTAATGGACAAAGTCGATTAAAATATCAGAAAAGGAAGTCACTACTAAAAATAAAAAGCTTAACCAGATTACTCAAAAAATTGGGGTTAAAGTGAAGTCTCAAACAGAAAACTTTCTCAAACAGATAACAGGACAAAATTCGATCGCTATAAACTTTATTTGTTCAGGTAACATTATTCGCAGTCCATATGCGGAAATTTTATTCGAGCATATGATAGGAAAGACAAATACTAGTCTAGCTCAAAGGGTTCGTGTTGAATCAGGAGGAGTGAGATACCGTAACTCTAAGATTTCTGAGGAATCCGCCACAATGTTACTTAAGGAAGGAATTACCCGTCAAAGAATCGATCAGTTTACTCCTAGGTATTTTCCTGATTATCCTAAGATGTTTGACTCGGTGGATTTAATTTTGGTAATGGAACGATCGCATCTAAGATCTATACCTTCTAAATATAAAAAAAAGGCTTTTTTATTATTAGAATTTATTTATGGACGAAACGAGGATGTACCCGATCCATATTTCGACCCTCCCTTTGAGAGATCATTTATAATGATTAAGAAAGCGCTTCAAACTTTTACGGAAATGTTAGTGGATATCTTCTAATTTGTAATCGATTGTTTCATACCGAAAAAATTATATCTACTTTTTTCAAGACTCGAGGTAATTATCCTAATATTCAATATAATAGAGGATTTTAGTATGACCAGCGCAAAGAAGAGTTCAGATAAGATTACGGAATTAGAATGGCATAGAAAAATGGCTGTTCAGCTTTTCAACCTCACTTGGAATTTAATAGATAAAGGAGAAAATCGTTCTCAAGAGGAAAATGATGATATGATTCACTCAGCTCATGCCTCTCGTTATCACTGGACAATAGTTGTAAATTCTGAAGAGTATCCTAAAGCTGGACCAATGAATCTTGAAAGAGGGGATTGGCAAATTTCTCGAGTATATGCTTTGTTGAAACGACCCGAAGCAGCTCTCTATCATGCACAAAGGTGTCTTGAAATCTGTGAGGAGAATAATATTGGTGATTTCGATATTGCTTTTGCATATGAAGCAAAGGCTCGAGCATTATCTTTAGCAGGTAATAAAAATGCCAGTAAATTCATTGAAAAAGCTAAGAAAGCTGCCAACGCTATAGCTAAAAAAGAGGATAGGGATTATTTTTTAAGTGAATTAGCGTCGATCTAGGAATTAGAAGATTTCCCCCACTTTTCCCCATTATTTACATAAAAGAATCAAATAATATCCCTCCAGATCTTCAGAATTCTGTTATCACTATACAAGGAGGATAACAATGTCACTGGATCAAATTAAGATACCTGATAATGTAGTGTACGTAGATGGGCCTCACAATATGCACAAGGTCTTTGTTGCTACCTTAAGCACCTGTATGTGGTGTAAGAAAGGGAAAGAATGGTTAAAGGAAAATGGTTATGCCTATTCTTACCTGGATGTAGATAAAATTCCTCTCGAAGAGAAAAATCGTTTGAAAGCCGAACTACATTCCACTTTTGGAGTACGTCCTCGCTTTCCTTTTATTGTTGTTGACAAATTGGCTGTTGATTCCGGTTACAATCCGGATATTTGGGAGGATATGCTGAAATGAATGAAAAATCATATGAAGACGTTAGTTCTTATGTCTCAAAGATCGCAGAGCGGAAAGGGTGGATATTAAACGACAATTCCCAGACTTTACGTGATCTTGTTGAAGGATTAATGCAAAATTTTAACAAACATGGGTATTATAATTGTCCGTGCCGTGATTCTCAAGATGATCGTCATCTAGATCGTGATATCATTTGTCCATGCAAATATTCCGAACTAGATATCCAAGAATTTGGACATTGTTACTGTGCGCTGTATTTTGATCCATCGACTGATTTAGGTGGACGAATTGGGATGATCCCTGAACGGAGACCGGAATAAAGATCTTTTGATACTTCCTGAAAACGAAGGACATTTTTGGTAAGTGTGGTTATGGGATTAAAAGCTAGATTTGTCAAAAAAATGTTAAGTACCGTAGGAAAGAGAAACTTTCAGCAACTAGTTGTTCAGGAAGAGCAATTAACTCAGGTAGCTAACACCTATCAGAGTGTAGAGGAATCTCCAAAGCGTTTCGAAATTGTATTCGAAGCAATCGAATATCCAGCAGATAAGCTCAAGCTTTTTTCCTCTCTTAGAACAATGAAAGAAATTCCCTCAATTATGAGAAACATCACCAAATCTCTGACTTCAATCAATCAAAATCCTAAAGAACCAAAAATTATGATTAATGATGATTTCTTGCAGGAGTTTGAGGAATATGCTAAGTCTTTGAATGTTGCTTCTGTGGGATATACAAAATTACCAAGCAAATTTATTTTTAAGGAAAAAGCAGTACTACACAACAATGCCATAGTCTTAACCATGGAGATGGATAGAGAAAAAATAGAGCGAGCTCCAAGTGGTAAAACGGCAACTATGATAATGCAAACCTATGATGAGCTTGGGAAAGCTTCAAACAAATTAACAGAGTTCATAAGGGAGCAAGGATTTTCCGCTCAGGCTGGGCATCCATTAGGAGGCTTGGTTTTATATCCTCCACTTGCTGAATCCGCTGATTTAGGATATCGAGGGAAGCACGGTTTGATAATCACTCCTGAACATGGTTCACGTGTTCGTCTCACTGCAATTTACACTAACATACAGAATTTACCGTTTGCGGAAAAAAATCACTACAAAAAGGTTCAGGAATTCTGTGAAAAATGCTTTCGATGTGTACGGAAGTGTCCTGGCTTTGCTATTCGAGATTATCCAATCCAAAATGAAAATGGTCTCCTAACTCATATCATTAATAAGAATTGTTTTCCAGTATTTTTAGAATATCATGGATGTTCTATCTGCTTGAAAGAATGTCCATTTAGCAGAGTGAAGTACAGCAAGCTCATGAAGCAATTTAACACGCAATCGCTTGATCCAGACCTTGTTTAGCTATTTATACTAAAATATAAACATAAATTTTCTTTATTTCAGTCATTTAACTCAATTATTTTGTCCTTGAGTAAAAAACCTGGAGGTATTTCTCCATTAATCAGTATTATTCGTCCTGACACTCCAAGCTCTCTTGCTCTATCAGAATCAGAAGTTAAACTAGTAATGTGAATCTGACCTATATATTCGTTTAGGATGCCCCAAACACGGTTCATCCAGACCGAGAATGAACAGCTACAAACATCGTTTGGTGAAATTACTTCAATTTTGGACCTTGCATGCTTCTTCTGACTACTCATATCAGAGAAACCCCTTGAAAAGATAGTGAATGAGTATGTGGCATAAGTATCTCTTTTGAAGAGCAGGAAAAACTAAAATTTTAAACTTAATCATAACCAGTAGGGAAAGAAACTTGAAGAATAGGAGCAACCACTGTAGTAAATTAGCAAATATGTACCAGAATCATCCTTTGAATGATTTTTATAAAGCAAAAATTGCAATATCAGATAAAAATGCCGTAGTTACATTAGTATTAAAACCTAAATTTCATCACGCTGCGTCTGCTGTTCACGGATCGGTATATTGGAAATTACTTGATGATTCAGCATTTTTTGCTGTGAATTCAATAGTCGAAGATGTTATTGTCTTAACTGCTAGTTTTACTATATACCTAACAAGGCCAATAACAACTGGAACATTAACTGCCAAGGGAAAACTAGCCAATGCTACACGAAGTCAATTTATTGGAGAATCTATACTTTATTCTGATCAAGAGGAAGAGATTGCACGTGGTACTGGAGTATATATTCGAAGTAAAATTCCTTTGTCTCCTGAAGTGGGGTACCTGTAACATTGTGTGTCACTTCAAACAAGTAGTGTAAATCCTACCAGGTACCCGAGCAAAGATCCAATTAAGGGAATAAAAGCAGTAATTCTAAACAAACTTGGTAGAGGAAATGGATGCATCTTTTCTAACCGAGTTAGGTTATTTTCATTTCGTAGAATAGCCAAGTCGTTATCCCCAGTAAGAGTAAGTTGGTGGAGGATTCCTTGTTGTCTCGTAATCATCAGATTTCTTATCCAAGAGTAATTCAACCAGCTTTTAATAATGGTTACTGCATTTGAGTAGACTCCAACTCCTATTAATGCAATTACTAATGTCATTCCTAAGGTGATAAACCAATTCGAATCTACTAACGCTATTAGTAAAGAAAATAGGGTGGCGATGGAGAAAGGAAGAAGGAAAGCAATTAACATTGTTTCAATTAATAAGGGAGGAAAGGCATTGAAAATAAAAGGGAAAATCCACTGTACCTGAAAGTCAATAGAAACTTTTTGTAATTTGAATCTCTGCTCCCCATTATCAGCATTAAACTGAACGTACTCTTGCAGTAAATTCTTCTCTGTCAATCTTTCGACTAAGGATAAAGTTTGATCATGAAATTTAGACCACTTGTCCTTTGTAAAGAAGTACTTAAAGCTAAGGGTAAAAATTACTAAAATTTGACCAAGAACTGATGTGAGAATTGAGATAATCACTAGCAGAGAGAAAAAATCTGATTGAAGGTCAGCTGGGCCAAGTAATTGTCCCTCCAAGAAAAAAGCAACCATAAAATCAATCAACATCATGGATGTATACAATAAAAGAAGTATGAGGCAAACAAGAATTACTATCACAGGTGCAAGTGTACTCAACGGTCTGTATGTGTCAAACGTCTCCTTCTCCTTTTTTAAGTATTCAAGAAAGGTTTCTGCATCAGAGTTAAAATCTATACTTTTCTTTATTTTCCAGCTGACATCTTCATCTAATATAACATCTCTATTCACTTGTTTCATTATAATTACCTCCAAGAGATTCAAAAAGACTGCAATTGGGGAATAATATTGAACAGATGTTTAGTTTAATGCAAGTTAATTTATAAAAGTTGTTTCGACAGAAGAAATGGTTTAAGAATAGATAAGTCTTTATTGTGTCATTACTTCAAAATCGAATAACTCATTCTATAATTGCTATTAGAGTTTATTACCTAAAGGGAAATGCCGATGTTCTGGAAAAAAAAGAATCCAATCGAGAGAAGATTTGAGTCCATTGAGAAACAAATCACAAGTACAGCTTCACGGTTAAGTGACCTTGCACAAAATCTTGAACAACGTATTGTCGATGCCCGTGCGCAAAGTAAAAAGGAAGTTACTAGCACTCTGGATGATCTCCGAACCTCACTTGAATCAATGAGTTTAGAGCTTAACAACCAAACCTTAGATTTGTCTCAACGTGTAGAAAACTTGGATACGAATTCTAGTAATTGGTCTTATGCAATTAACGAGCAGGTAGAAGAATTTCGTAAGAAATATGTTGATGTTCTTGAGCAATTACGTCAGACTACTGCAATTGCAGTAGAAAAGGAAAAAATAATGACAGAAAGATACGAGGAGCTTGTAAAACAATTAAAACAAAAAGAAGCACTTGCCATTGAAAAGGAATCGCTCTCACAAAGGCATATTGAGTCACTTCAGACTGAAAATCAAACTAAGTTAGAAGAAGTGGACAAATTTAAAGCCAGAGTAAGTGAGCTTGAAGAAGTGTTGGCCTCTCGAGACAAGAAGATTGAAGAGCTAATGGTTCGAAAAGAAGAAGCTATGGAGCTTGAACATCGCGTGAAACAACTCACTGATGAAACAGAAATGAAGGAGTACGAATTAGAACGTGCTCAGACAAAGATTCAAACCATGTCTGATGGCACTCGTCAAACCTTTAGCAATAATAAGATAATTAAAACCTTTTTAGCAGAAAATGAATCCGGTCGTGTTCTTACTCATCTTTTAAGCTTAGAACAGGTCACAGTAGATGAACTATCATCTATGACAGGAATTGCTACTTTTACAGTTCAACAGATAATACAACATTTTCGTGATGTCGGAATGGTATCTTTTGATGAGGGAACACGAAGAGTTAGGTTGTCTGAAAAGTATTAAAGCTTGATGAGAGCATGGAGATTGTTATTAAAAAAACACAACTCAGCATAATTCAAGGTGATATTACTCTCGAAGAAACTGACGCAATAGTAAACGCGGCAAATACTACTTTACGAGGCGGGGGAGGAGTAGATGGGGCAATTCATCGTGCAGGAGGGCCAACCATCCTAGAAGAGTGTGTTACTAAATATCCACAAGGATGTGAAACAGGTGGAGTTAGAACCACAAATGGTGGATTATTGAAAGCAAAATGGATAATTCACACTCTGGGGCCTATATGGCATAGAGGGAGTCAGAATGAGCCAGTATTGCTAGAAAACTCCTATCGGAACACTTTTCACCAAGCAGAAAGAATAGGAGCAACTTCAATTTCTTATCCCTCAATTTCAACTGGTATTTACGGATTTCCTATGCAAAAAGCTGCTCCAATAGCGATAGAAACAGTCTTAAGTTGTCTTCCAAGTAATAGTATTCAGGAAGTTCATTTCGTATTATTTAGCAACCGTTCTGAAAGACTTACCCAAATAGGACAGCTAGGAACAATTTGGAAAAATCATTCTTAACTATCCTTGGAGCTGTTCTTCCTGATTCAGCGACGCGAGCCGGCTTTAATGCAGGTCTTACCGCCTCTCCACAGGCGTTTAACGTCTCCGCGGAACTCTCGGCGACGGGAAATACACATAACTTTCCTGATTGATTAGTAGCTTTTGTTCTTATAAACCTACTAAGCCCTGTAATCTAAACCAAATTGGCTTATTTCCCGTTATTCTAATATCAAGAATTTACCTAGCGCGTCATTTTAGGTATAATCTCATGAGATCGGTTGAACACTCTGTTAATCAGGTATTTTAATCTCTACCCCCTTCTCCTAAGATATCCTGCTTTCTATTTTTCTTCTTTCCTGAATGTAATCTTGTCCTATTTGTCCATAAATGTCCATATCTGTCAATCTATCCGACAACAGTATTTAGCAACCCTGATTTCACAATTTATTGCTAATTCTTAGCTCAAATAGTTGAGGATCAATCTTAAAAATGTTCCATATCAAGTGAATTAATATAAGCAATAAAACATGGTTTCTTCAGATATTAAGGAATGAATAAAATGTCGTATGATGATCACTTTTTTGCTCAGTCTATATCGATTGATCAAGTGTTCTTCCTTGTGATTGGATTGTTACTTATTATAGGGAGTATAATTTATTACATGTTTCTTCGGCCCCGACTTTTTAAACGATTAATACAAGATCCCTAATTCAAAATACTGTCAAAAGGTAAACCCTTAAAAATTCCTAGACAAAAATCTTGTTTACGGTTGGAAAAGCAATGACGAGTACAAATTTCGATTCCTGTGCTAATTTTAAGGCACTCGTCACTCCAGCTATCGTGTATCTCTGAATACATCGAAGATATTTTGGAACTTCCTACCCCTGTAAAATATTCTTGTCATTGTTCTGAAATATCTTCACTGATTTCATTTATATTAGTTATTACTAATATAGCAACTCCTGAGGTTTTTTTAATGAAATTGTAGCACAATTGGTGCAGAAAATGATACGAAGATACGAAATGAAGTGAAAGACATGTTTAATAGCAGAAATCAGAGTGAAAGACATGTAGGTTTAACGCAAGAACAGTTTGATCGGAATATACGAATTTTCCAGATAACTGGAATAGATATTACAGTATTACTGGTCCCAGTTCTTGCATTGGTATGGATAGGTGCGGGACTAACGTTTAGCGAAATGCTTGT
>DXJL01000174.1 GCA_019057635.1 Candidatus Heimdallarchaeota archaeon | reverse complement strand
TCATATCAAGAAGATTATAGCTAATTCCCTGAGGGCCTCCGTTTGATATTAAGGCATGAGTAGTCCCATCATGGAGTTGAACATCTACAATAAGTCCTGATAATGGTGTGGTACCCGATTGAGCCGTAAGAACAACACTTGCCTCCTCTCCCTGACGAAAAGTCTCATCACCACTGGCCGAATTAATAAAGCCTGGATTTGTCTCAACTAGTGTTGAAAACCCACTAACAGTAAAATAATCAATTTTCGCGAAAGCTACAACATTTTCTATTTTCGCTGTTGTATTTGTACTACCTCCAGGATAGTATTGAAAAATTGATACATTATCTCCAGGTGAAATACCATATCTATCGGTTAAGTTTGTCATTTCTGGGATTATAAATGTCACATCGATCATTCCATAAGTTTGATTATCTGAAATGGCAGGATAGTCTTCTGGATGTGTGCCGTTAGTCACCGTTGTTGCAATAAGATGTGTGGTGTCGGAAAGGTTCGTAATTGTGCTACTATTTAGATATAGATAGATAACTTGAGAAACAATCGCATAACTCCCAGTTTGAGCGCTATTGAAGCGATTAGCAACACTTATTGTTTCTTCAGGGAAATAAATTGCTTTATCTGGTTCAATTTCTGTAATTGAGTAATAAGGAGAGTTTTGTGAATCTTTATTACGATATATTCCTGATTGGGGAAGTGGATTTGTGTCAAGGTCTGGGTCACGCAATGAAGTAATGTATTGTCCTGCTGATTGCTTCTCCTGAGGAAGAATAATACCAACGAAGGGGAATAGGAGGGAAGACATGATTAAGAGGGGAACTATTAGTAAAAGTGAATAAAACGGTGATAAGCGTTTATTTTGTATTGACAATTTCAATTCACCAACCAGAGTGTTGATTAAAATCCAGATAAAAGTCGGAGTGCCTGCTATCCTAAGATTTGAGTCATTAGTGAAGATACACTCCGTATAGTCGTTTTATATAATCCTGTATTAATTAATGTTGCCTTATTCTATTAAGGAGTTTTTATATCAATTTATTAATAATGGAATGCAGGTTACCAGCTTTATACATCTATTCTTGCCTTTAAATGGCTTAAGGGTGAAATTGTATGTAGTTTTTCCTTTCAGAGATACTTTTCCTCGGGATTACTTGATGAAAAGAAAATGATTATACCTCCTTCTTCATATAGGCATTTTACAAAATTTCTTTAAGTTTTCCAAGAATCTATTATATAAATCCAAAAAGAAAAATTTTGCTAAGAATTTTCAAATTCTCTTTGCGAAGCTTTATTAGAAAAATTAATCATTATTATGTTTGATGGGATTATTGAAGAGAAATAATCTTCAGTAATAATTATTCTGTGATTATTAGCTCTTATTATGGGCTTTACTTTATTTGTGGAGTTACTCTTAATGGTGTTATTCAAGGGAAGTAAAATTAAGAAAGGTCAAAAAGAGTTCGATCAAGGCATGGCTTATTATGAAACTCAACGATATAAGGAGGCTGTTGAGAATTTTAAGAAATCTACAAAGTTTTTCAAAGATGGGGATGAAAAAAAGTTGAGTAAAAGAGCCGAAGCGTTCAGACTCTGTGCATACGGGTACACTGATATGATTGAAACGAATTTTTTGGAAGCAATTCGCTCTTTTGGAAAAGCTAACGTAATTTTTTCGACAGAGGGTTTTTTAGACGAGGCCAAACAAGCAAGAACGGTTCAAGCTCAGACTCAAGGTGAATTAGCGAAACTTAAGGCAAAAAATGGTGAATTTATTGAATCTGCTCGTTTATTTGAGTCCGCGGGTGCGCTTTATTCGACGACTGGACTTGAATTGGAAGCAGCAAAGGCACGCGCCCGTTCTTTTGTACAACGCGCTGCAGCCATGGAATCAGATTTTGACAAAGCTTACTTTTTAGAAAGAGCTGTTGAGGAATTCAAGAAGGGTAGGGAAGACGTAACTCGATATGAGGCTCTTGCGTTATATAGTCGTGCTAAATCACTCATTAGCGCAAGAGAAAACATGAAAGAAGCAATAGATCTTTTAGTTAAGGCTCATGAAAAATATGTCAAAGTGGGGAGTACGACTCAAACAGAAAAAGTAAAATTACTTTTAGAAGATCTGACCGAGCAGGTAAAAATTCGTCCATCTGAATTTGGAGTATAATAGGACTGAATAAATTTAGCCAGTGATGATTAGTTAAAAGGTACAGATTACCAATATGAAGAGCGATGAGCGGTCTGAGGCTGACTTTCCTTTTTAATGGAATTGAACACCAGTGAAGATAACTATATTTCCTTTGAGAAATTTTCCACTAATAAATCCTGGTGATTCATTGGTAGAGATAATTGTAGAAGAGCTACGTAAGATAGATTTACAGAATAGAGATATTATTGTAATTGCGCATACCATTGTCTCAAAATCGGAGAATAAAGTATATGATCTGAATCTGATTACTCCCAGTCCTTTTGCTCTTCAGATTGGTAGGATGCAGGGAAAGGATCCGCGAAAAATTGAAGTTATTTTACGTGAGAGCAGTGAAATAATCAGAATGAATGAAAAAGTCTTGATAACTGCGACCCATCATGGATTCATTTGTGCGAATAGCGGAATAGATAAATCTAATACCCCTGGAGACACTGTTATTTCCCTTCCAGATGATCCTGATTTTTCTGCCCGTCAAATTAGAGATGAAATCCAAGAAAAATTACAAAAGAATGTTGCGGTAATTATTTCTGACACTTTTGGGCGTCCTTTGAGAGTCGGTACAGTTAATTTTGCCATTGGCCTAGCTGGTATTAACTCAATTGAAGATATTCGTGGAAAGAAAGATCTTTTTGGTTATGAACTAAGATCTACAATTATAGCAAGAGTTGATGAAGTAGCTGCAGCTGCGGGAATGGTTATGGGGCAAGCTGATGAAGGAACACCAGTTATTATCGTGAGAGGGGTCGTCTATTCAATCAATGATAATTCCGCCCGTGAATTGATACGTGAACCAGAAAACGACGTCTTCCGATAAATAAAAAACAATTAAGAGAATGCTATTTATTGGACTTTAGTAGTATCCTGAGATACTGATTCAGGCGCCGATAGTCTAGTCTGGTAGGACTTCACCCTCCCAAGGTGATAGCCCGGGTTCAAATGAAAATCTCTCTCGAGAAGTTCTGAAAATCCCGGTCGGCGCATCTAAACATAGGCGGACTGATAATAGAATGAAAATCCTTTTAGTTTTTCTTGGTTCGTTGCAGTACGATTTGGGTCAAATGGAACTAACACATAATTTCAAAGAAGGGACATCTGTAAAATCCGCTGTTCAGGAACTTTCCACACTACCAAAATATAAGGAATTGAGCAAGTTTTTCACAGACTCCTATGAATCGACAAGATCAGTCATTGTTTTTATCAATGAACAAGATATTTCTGTATTAAGAGGTATGGATTCTCCGCTACAGCAAGGTGATAAACTTACTTTCATCCCTGTAATTCACGGTGGATGAGATATCAAATTTTAATAGGAATGTAATGCATTATGGGAATTCAAATGAAAGGTAGATCATTATTAACGCTTTTAGATCTAAATGTGAAAGAAATTCGATTTTTATTAGATGAAGCAAAAGATTTCAAGCAAAATAGACAAAATTTCATTCAAAGTCAACCATTAAAAGGCAAGACGCTTGGTATGATTTTCCAGAAAAGATCTACAAGAACACGAGTATCAACAGAGACAGCTATGGCTGAACTCGGTGGGCATGCGCTTTTTCTTGGGAAAGACGATATACAATTAGGAGTGAATGAGTCATTATCCGATACAGCAATAGTTCTAGGACGAATGGTTTCGGCAGTATTAGCTCGTGTATACGCACATGATACCGTGGAAAGTCTCGCAAAACACGCAAATGTACCTGTAATCAATGCCTTATCTGACCAGTTCCACCCCTTACAGGGATTAGCGGATATACTTACCATAGAGGAACATTTAGGTTCATTGAAAGATGTTAAAATTGCCTGGGTTGGTGATGGCAACAATGTGTGTCATACTTTGATGATAGCTTCAATTAAAATGGGCATGCAGATGGATATAGCAACTCCCATCGATTATAAGCCAGAAAAAAGTATAATCGATTATTGTAAATCAAATGCCTCCTTTCCAGATCAAATAGTAGTTACGCATGATCCAATCGCTGCTGTTGAAAACGCAAAAGTTGTCGTTACTGATACTTTCATTTCTATGGGGCAAGAAGCAGAGACAAAAATGAAACTGAAAAAATTTGAAGGTTTTCAAGTCAATGAGGAATTAATTGACCGTGCGGCAAAGGATTATATCTTTATGCATTGTCTACCACGCCATAAAGAAGAGGTTACTGATGATGTCATGTATGGCAGTCATTCTGTTGTATTTGACGAAGCAGAAAACCGATTACATACAGTCGCAGCAGTATTAAATAACCTTATATGAAAAAAAATCTCAAATCTGCAAAAGTGAATTATTAAACGACAGATAATTAAGAGAATTAGTTATCTAAATTCAAAGATGAATAATATATGTACTAACAGAGGCAAATTAAGTGGTTAATACTCCCATATGCAATTTTTGTGCGAAAACTGGAGTGCTATGTAAGAAATGTAAACAAAAACTCCGTAAAAAGAAAATCAATCAGTTAGATATAGAGATATCGAAAGCATTTGCAAAAATTGAACTCCGATATGCCAAACAATTACAAAACGTGACTTTTGAAAGAGCACATAAGATGAATGGCTCAGTAGTACTCTTAACTAGAAATGGAAATGTACTGCTCGAGAATCAGGAGATTCTTGATTATTTAGAAAGTGAATTAAGACAACCTATTGAAATAGTGGAAAGAAAAGGGGATACACGAACCACTTTTTCTCAATTCTTTGCCCCTCTGGATATTATAGAAATTGATCAGATCTTCGTACCACCAGAAGGCGATGTTGAGTTGAGAATCACATTAAGTGGAAATCCTGATGATTTAAGGTTTCCTTTGAAACAACTAGAGCAAATTGCAAAATTAATCTCTAAAAACCCAGTGAGAATTGAAATTCAGTAAAATCTTTCAATTAAACTTAATGGTTTTATTTGAATCTTCATCATTCATTAGCACTCAATTATATACCTGGTTTCAGCATTCTATTGTTCTTAGATAAAGAAAAGAAAATTCGCTAATGAAAAACCCAAAATTTGTAATAATCCCTGAATGATACAGATTACTCCAACTGTCACGGATATCATGGGATTTGAGAGTATTTCTGCGATCAGCAAATATAAGTCTTCAACCATCTTTATTGATCCATAGATTACTAAAAATATGATTATAAAGACTCCTGCCATAATTTTGATTTGATTTGTTCCTAAAAAAACTAGAATAGCGGCTCCAAGCAATCCTAATCCTAATGATAGAAAAGTTCCGAACCTAAAATTCTTTATCGGTCTCAGAATAAGGACAAGTCCCAATACTCCGAAACATATAAGGGTTATCAAATCAAAAGAAGCTGGTAGACCGACCGGTTGTGAATCAAGATAAAATGCAGCTCCGATCATCAAGAGAGAGATAACTCCAACTGGGAATCCTAATATAGCTACTTTCTCTGCTAAAGAAACAATTTCTTCTGAGTCAGATACTGAAGATAATCGAATCAATAACCATGAGGCAGCTACACAGCCTCCCATTATCAGGAGGAGAAAATTCCAATCTACTAAGATAAATAATCCGTCATCTAATGCCAAAAAAGTACTCTCCACTTACCTACGAGCTTCTAAATTGTCGTTCTGTGTTTACTTATTGGATTCTACTGTTTATAAAATTGCGGATTGAAGTACTGAAACTTATAATTTGTCCTTCTGTGTATCTTTTCCTATTTCCTTAAAGGCAAAAAGCAGTCATAATAAAATCTCCCTCATTCTCCCAGCTATTTCTTGAACTTTAAGTCACCTGTGGCTTAAATCTGCTGCCATCCCACAAATAAGAACGAAAGGGCGAAATTGAGGAATAACACAATAAGTGCGAAATACTTAATCCACTTATGAAGAGCTTGATTTTTCTCCCCTAGGAACGCTGCAAGTAATTTGTCCCCATCTAAGAAGGGAACAGGTAATAGATTCATCAGAGCTAGCATCAAATTCACCATAAAAGTGTACAGGACTGTATAAAATAACCAATACGGGATTAATCGAATGAATACAATATCGGATAAGAATTTTGGTTCATTATAATTCCAAGTAGCTATTCCAATAAAACCTGTGCTATTATCTATTGTTTTATTTGTTATTTTTGCTTTATTCATAGTTATCAAAGTTATAGGATCTCTATCGCCGTTAAAATGGAATATTAAACTTTGGTTGATGAAAACCTCTGCCTGTACAAAAGTTACAAAATCTGAACCTGAAAATATGGAAAAATATCCTTTTTCACTCTCTATCCCAATTATTACGAAACCAGTACGTATTCCTTCTTGTCTCGCAGGTGTACCTGGTACCGTATTGACAATAAGAGCTCCAGTGGATTCAGTTTCATAGAGAGGAGATATTAAGAACGGAATTCCCATTGGGAGTAAAAGGACGAGGAGAAAAAAAACGGCAAATATCATGTTTGCTAATCCCCCTGCCGCCATTATTCGCATCTTTGAGCGACTTGAGGCTTTTAAAATCGTCTCTTCCTCGGGTTCGACAAATGCTCCAAAAAATAGGAGAAAGACGAAGATTCCTGTACTTTTCAAGGACACTTTTTCATTTATTGCAGCAATCCCATGAGCAAACTCATGAACCATTGCCCCGATCATGATTGCTACAATGAAGTACGGTAATGACGCAAATGAGACTGTAATCCCTGGGATTACAGGAGTGATGGCTATTGGAGTAACATTACTCGATTTAGGGAGGAAAAATGTGATGATATTAATAGAAAATACAATAAGTCCTGTGAATAGGATGCCTAAACCAGCTATTATACCTATATCCCAGAGAACCTTCCAAAATATTTTCCCACGCTCGCCTATTTTCGAAATCATAGCATTTAATCTAGTTGTACGATAGTAAGCAAAGCCTAGACCAATTTCTGGATTGGTCACATTGAACCATGAAATTCTCGAAATTCCCGTTAATACGATCCAAACAAATCCGATTAAGATGATAAATGTTAATGAGTCCATAGAAGTCCCTGATGGTGATTTATATTAGGTAAAATCTTACATTCTCTCATAGTGTCAGTAGTAGCTACTAATAGCGTGCTCATAGGAATGAATATTTGATTTTTTAGGTGTGATCAATGAAACTTGTGATTCTTACTAAGATTCCCAACGGAGGGCATAACGGAGGAGGGCAATAATTCCCCCAAATGTCTTTAGTTGGGATGCGGCCTCACTTTGTGAGGAAATTATTACTATTTTTCCCTTCATCTGCTCTATCATTGTTAGTAATTCTTGTATATCTGTGACTGAAGCCTGATTAGTTCCATGAAGATAAGAATCCATCATCAAGATTGTTTCAATAACTCCCGTCTCTGCAATTTGATTAATATGAGTATAACCATATGCGACATCTCCTGTTCCCTTGCTTATTCTTCCTAGAAACTCATCGATGTCTCGTCGCTCCTCGAGTATTTGAAAATCTTTAGCTAATTTGTCAAGAGCTTCTGATTTCATGAGCTCGAATAAACCAATGCGATTTCCTCCGCTTAATGAACTCCCAATCACAATGTTGAGATTTTCCTTAGGCATGGTATTCCTAAGATGATCAGATAACCGCTCTTTAACGAATCCTGGTCCTCCTATGAGTATATTCTTTGTTTCGGGCAAGATACTGCGTTGTATGAGTTGCGTTATTGTTTCAAAAAAACTATTTGATTGCTCCTTCCTCACTTTTGCTTTTGAATGTTTTCGACTAACCCCCGATCTTTCTTGAAATAAAACATTAAGTTGATAATTATCCAATATACCGATGCAGACATCATTGTTATCCACTGCTAGCACCCCTATTTTCGGCTTTTTTGATGCTTTTTCTGCATCTTCTAAGATTTTCAGATAATACCGAGACCATTCAGCTTTAAAAACAGTTATTGTATCTGACAGTCCAACATTAATTGTATGATAAGAACCAATAGATACATGCTGTTCAGGTCCTTTGAATATTGTTCCTTTGATTCGTAACCTATTACTTGCGACACTTTCTTGAAAATTTTGTCCTTCTACTTCAATACCAATAATCATTGTAATGCGTTGACTTTCATCTCCCGATCTACCTTCGCTTCCCGTTCGTCGGATACGACGAGAAGTTTTAGCGATTACTTTGTCTCCATTGACAATTATCGTTGACAAAATGTATAAGTCAGTTGGAGACTCAGCTCGAATAATTACTTGATTTGTACGCAAGTCAGATTTTATTATTCGCATTGAGAAGAACACCTTCTAGAGCATCAAAAAGTATCTTGATTCAATATAGTTTTAGGGTAGAAGTAATTTTCTCTATCGCCAATTGATTATGAGGGCCAATTCCAAGCGCTGTTGTCGTCCCTGGAGGAAGCTGGGTTCTTCCTGCATCGTTGATTTTGGCGACGAATACACCACTTCTTCTTATTCTTGATTCAATCTCTTCTAGTTGCGTTTCAGATTCAACTGCAAGAACTACTTTCATTTGGCCTCCATTCCACCATTTATTGAATAGTGTGGGGTTCTGTCTCATCATTTTGATCGCAGCACTTACAGCCGCGTGAGATGCTTGAGCTGCTGCCTTTCCTTTTGACATTTTTAGATCTTTTCTTAGAATCAGCACTTGTTTTAATTCGAGCGTTATAATCTTCTCCAAATCCATTTCGTGAATATATTGTAGGAATCGAGCTCTACAGGAACTTAAGAGATATCCTTCAATGATTTGTAGGAGAATATCTCCTCAGTGAGGTACATGGACATCATAAATAGGTTCAAGTGGTGTCCGATTATGAACCCATCATCAGTATAGGTCAGTATTCATCATTTTGGTGATTATAGTTTAACTAGCTGCGAGTGAAGCTAGTAGATTTGCGATCACTTTGTTAAATTGAAGGATATCTCAAATATTAGTAATAAGAAGACATTCTCATTTCGGATATATTTTTTTTATAGCTTATTTGACGTGATACAGATATGCTTTTTGATAAATTTTAAAAAAGTAGTCAAAATTGTTGGTTAAGCTACTAAATCTTCGCCCTTAGTAATTCTTATACGACAAGGAGTTGGAAATTTCGCTTTACCACGACGAAGAGCATCTTTAGCGACTTCCATATTTTCAAGATTAGTGCGTATAAATAATAATCTATCTTCTTCATAAACTCGTGCTGCAACACTAATAACTTTGCCGAAGGCTTTCCGCATTCCGTTTTGGATACGATCTGCTCCAGCTCCTGTCATCATCTTATTTTCTCGGATGCGGTGATGAGGATAGACACATACACGATAATGATAATTCTCACGGCCGAGATTTCTTGTCAAGTACCGGTTAACATGTATTCTAGCTGCTTCTAGTGCATTGTGTGAGATTTGGCATCGCTCTTTTGCGAATAAGGATATCTCTATAGGAAAATCCGTGCCAGGAGCACCAAGATCAAAGGTACGAATTTTGGAGTCGGGTCCACCTTTTATGAACTTTTTACGCGTAAAAGGTGGTCGGTCAATACGAGTATAGCAGTGAGCGGGTCTTTTTCCCATTTGTATTCAACACAGATAATTTAATGACGTTTTACTTTCTTCAGTTTAGAGTAGATAATAGAGAACGTTGTCAGATACTTAAATGAGCAGTATTTAGAGACGAATTTTAAATATACTTCAAAACAAATACTGAATAGAGGAAAAATACCTTTTTAATTAATCTGTACTGCTTCAAAAATATGGTATACACCTTTATCTGGTGATACAGGTTTGTTTTAAGGTGTCTTATATGGTAGAAATTCCTAATTCAGCTATAGATAGGATAATTAGAAAAAGTGGGGCCAATCGTGTTTCTAAATCGGCGATTCATGTACTACAAAGAGAATTAGAAGATTATGGAGAAAAAATAGCAAGCCTCGGCACAGAGATTGCCTCTCACGCGGGTAAGAAAACAGTCGAGGGCGAGGACATCACTCTTGCTATACATAAAGTAAAATTTTTGCTTTAGAATTTCCAGACATTGCTCTAATTTGTACCCATAAATTAAAAAAATTGGTTGGTCTAGGAATACATCGTAAGCATTAAGAATTAAATTAAGTCCTTTGATTTAGTTTACGAAATAATGATCATTACAAAGGACAAATCTCGAAATTGTAAATATTTCGCGAACAGTTCAAAAAACAACTATTCCCTAAAGATTAATAGAAAAGGACAAATTGGGGAAAAATAAACGGATGTTCTCTAGAACATCATTAAAACGCGCGTGAAACCGCATTTCATGATTATTACATCAATTCATTCATCATTACTCAATCACATATCTGAGAAGTATTCAATCAAATATTTGGTCGAGCAGTCGTAATAGGAGTGAGTGTTGTTTCATCGCATAAATTTGGAGATGAAACTTCAATGGCTAATGAAGAAGATATCGATACTAGCACTGTTAAATACTTAATTCACGAAAAATTCTCAATAAACGGAGTAGCTGAACGCTCTGACATTATTGGCGCGTTATTTGGCCAAACCGAAGGTTTAATTGGCGAAGGGCTTGATTTACGTGAATTACAAAAAACTTCAAGAATAGGTAGAATAGCTGTAAAGCTGCAATACCAAAAGAGACAAAGAAAAACAACTGGGACACTTATTATTCCATCCTCATTGGATCGTGTCGAAACAGCCTTACTTGCTGCTGCTTTAGAAACGGTCGATAGAGTTGGTCCTTGTGTTGGAAAAATCAATCTACTCAAGATTGAAGACGTACGTGAGAGCAAACGACGACAAATCGTTCAGCGGGCTTCTAGAATTTTGAAAACATGGGATCATGAGGTTGCACCTGACTCAGTTTCAGTCTTAGATGAAGTTCTGAAGGAAGCAAGAGTAAGTATTATCCAAAAATTTGGAAAAGCGGCATTACCTGCAGGTCCTGGGGTTTTGGATAGCGATAATCTCATCATTGTGGAAGGACGTGCTGACGTAATTAATTTATTGAAACACGGATTTAGAAATGTCATTTCTGTGCAAGGAACAGATGTTCCGCCTGAGGTTGTTGATCTAACACGAAAAAAAGTAACAACTGCATTTTTAGATGGGGATCATGGAGGTGATCTCATTTTACGTGAACTAATTCATCTTGCAGATCTTGATTACGTTGCTAGAGCACCAGCAAACCACGAAGTTGAAGAATTATCAAGTAAGGAAATACTGAAAGCGCTTCGTACAAAAATACCTATTGAACAGATTATGAAAGAGCTCAATATTACCCCAGAGGATGATGACTTTTCAGAAAGTACTGCAGACGAATCTGAAGACAATGATTTTGTGACAAAAGAAATTCCTATAGTCATTAGACGAAAATCAGAACCAGCAAGTCAAGCTAAAATACCACCCGAGTTTCTTCAAGTTGTGGAAAATCTTCCAGAGCAACAAGCAACATTATTCGACAAAAATTCTAAGATAATTGAGGAAAATATTCCCATCAGTGATCTTCGAGACAAAATCCTTAACACAGAAAATATTGAAACTGTGATTTTTGATGGGATCATCACCCAAAGGTTGTTGGACATTGCCTCAAGTCGGGGGGTACAAAACATTGTTGGTGCCCGACAGCACGACATAACAAAGATTCCCCTAAATATCAAAATCTATACGTATTCAGATTAGTAGGTAGGATTAACAATTTTCCTACTCCCCTATTTTTTTTATTTTTGAAAATAAATGCTCATGATATTTATAAGTTTTATTGGATCTGTCGCCCTTAACACTAACACTGCGACCACATATACGGGAGGATCCCAAATTCAGCCTAGTTCTCTTATGAAGGGCTTTATGACCCTTACTCCTGTCGCTTAGGAGGGTTAACCCTATCGCTCATTGTTGGGTGACACACCCATCCTCATGCGAGAGCCCGTCTCCTAATTCATATGGTAGTAACCGCTCAGGATTTCTCTACTCATTTGCACTCCGAATCATCTTGGCTCATCGTGTCCTCGAGAGTAGAATATATTCCTTCCTTGCGTTGAAGACTTCCCGTCCTACGATAAAAAAGCTTTTCTTAATCATATTTCATTCAATCTTACCTAAGTAAATATGTATGATGAGAACTATCTATGTCCAAATTTGAAAAATTAGGTTTAGGTGGAACTTTTGATCGTCTCCATTCTGGTCATAAACTAATTTTGGATCTTGCGTTACATTATTCAGAATATATCCAAATTGGGTTGATTAGTGAAAAATATTTACATAATCACCCTAAAGTGCTTGGAGATCACATACTTCCATTCAGCAAACGTCATTCAGCACTCGTGAACTATTTCAAATCCCGTAATAATAGATGTTCCATTGTCAAAATTGATTCTTTAGGTCAAGATGGACAAATTGCAAGCAAATCCGATTTACTAGCACTATTAGTTTCACAAGAAACATATTCGGGAGCACTAGCCATCAACCGCGAGAGAAACATGTTAAAAAAATCTCCATTAATTCTCATTCTCTCTGCAATTGTGACTACAAATAAGGGTACAAAATTGAGTAGTTCTAAAATTAGAAAAGAACTTTTTGAAAAGGATTCATGAAGTAATGGTCAAAATGAAAGGATCCTCTATACTCAAGATCTTCATCACTTAGGGATACTTTACACAGTTTTCCTTATCGGTAGGGCTAGAGACATCATGGGATCCTTCCAATGAAAAATAAGCACTAGGAATTTTAAATCTTTGGTAAATACAAATAGATTTGTTTTTATTATTACAGATATTTTACAATAAGAACAAACTTTATCACAGAGACCAGTAATCTTTTAACACGTTCTTAGAGCTTTGAACTGTTGATTTGGTCTCCTCTTTCACTTGAAGAGAAGGATCAATTTTCATAATCACTTCACTTTTTCCAATAAATGGAGAAACATAAGCTGATAATAATTCTGGTAAGAGATTAATATTGTATCCTCCTTCCAAAAAATGTGCATAAGGAATTTTAAGATTATCAGTGATTTCTTTAATTATTTTTCCAATGTAACCGAATCCATTCACAGTTACACCTAGTACTCCGATGGGGTCTCTTTCATATGCATCAAAACCTGCACTTATAGCTAGAAAGTCAGGTTTGAATTGATATATTATGGGATTGATAATCGATTCAAAGCAAAGTTTTAGATCTGCTTCAGAGGCTCTGTATCCAAGAGGCAGTGGTACATTGAATCCTCGTCCCTCTCCCAATCCAATTTCGTCTGAGAACCCACATCCTGGGTAGGAAATTCTCGGATCTGCATGTGTACTTATGTATAAGATATCGGGGTTAGATTCGGTAATATAAGCAGTTCCATTTCCAAAATGATGATCAAAATCTAATATCGCAATACGGGAATATTTTTTCTTATTGAGTGCAATTTGGCTCCCTACAGCGATATTATTGAAGATGCAGAAACCTTGTGGGGAATGCTGAGTTGCATGATGACCCGGAGGACGGACAAGACAGAATACTGAAGTATCCATTGTACTTTCAGAAACGGCTTGTATTCCTATCTGGACAGCTTGCATAGCCGCCTCATAGGAATAGCTATTAGCAGCCGTGTCTGCATCGAAATAGAAGTGTCCCTCGTAATTTTTTGTCTTTTCAATTAAATTATAGTGATCTTCAGTATGTACAGATAAAATTTCATCTTTATTTGCCATTTCATGGGAGATTTCAAAGGAAATGGAGTCATCCAAATGGGAAGTAACCCATTTTTCCATTATTTCAATTCTTTGAGGCGATTCGGGGTGAAACTTTCCATTAGAATGTTTCTTTGCTAGAGCATTACTAATAAACCGGATTGAATTCAATATCTATTCCTCTTTCTTTTTGAATCTCTGTACAAAAACGAATCTCCTTGGAATAAGAAAATAAAATTTTATATTTGCTGATATTAGCATTTAATAAGTAAAGATTTAATTATCTTGTCAAAGGTTGTTAGTAGTACATATCATATCACACTATTTACTGACTGAGGATATAAAATATCAGAGGAAATCGTCAAAAAACCCTAGCTAGGGTAAATAATGACATTTTTCCTAATTTCAGGTTGAAATTTCAATTCGATAAGCCAGTTTAGAGTGTAAAATTAGTTATTATATTAATGATAACTTCTAATAATTCAAAATTCCATTAGGGGTTCACAATGTGGCTGGAAAAAAAATAATTATCAAGAGTATTCATTGTTCTTTAAGTCCTTCCAACCAAGAAAAATCACCCGGTTTCCAAGTTACTGGCTATAAAGAATTAAAAACTGAAGATAGTGCAGAGAAAATAGGCTTCATCATATCGGGAATTAGAATCTTAATATTCCAACAAACAAAAAATCTCGGAATCAGAACTCGAATGAAATGGATCTCGAAAGGTTTTGAAATCAGGGAAGAAATACATCCAATCTCAGAGGTAGTGGGCGATCCACAAAGAAAAAATAATATCCTATTTGTAAGCAAAGAAGATAATTCAATGGTTGTTATGCAAGGTGAACCTGTACTCAAGGATCACGCTTTTGTAGGTCAAATTATTAACGTAAATTGGAAAGAGACCGAAATAACTATTTACCCCCACAATAAAGCAATCTTTCATTGTATATTAGACTCCCGTAATAGTCGTATTAATTGCATAGTAAAGTAGGATGATATTAGAGGGCGGGATTTTTGAGAAAATCGTTGTAAGCTTTGAGCCAATCTCAATTGATTACAATAGAGTCAATATTGGCTTCGGTTCCTGATATTATATCTGTTGCAAAACTTTCACATGTCGGACATTGAAATATGGGAGCAAGTTCGGTATGTTTCTGCGGGATATCTTCAATCTTCCCTTCAAAATTACATTCTTGGCATCTTAGTTCCCCTGAAATCCAAATTATCTCCAACTCTGCGTTTTCAAGCAATTTTGATTCTTTTTTCAGGATATCAAAGCAGAATCTGAATTGATCTTCCTCAATTAGAGCAAATGCACCAAACTTGAGAATAACCTTCTTTATTTCTTTTGCTGCGCGTTCTTTCGCAATAGTAACTACTGTTTCTTGTACTGATTGAGCTAGAGAAAATTCGTGCATTTAGGTTCAGTTTATCATCCACAGAAGAGATAAAAAAAACTCTTTCCTTCATTCACACGAGGAACCACAGGTGCCCCAAGTAACAAATGTGAAGATAGATCAAAAGATTCAGGAGAAAAATGATCAAATTGCAGGAAGAATTCGTCAAAAAAGACAAAACTTTGATATTCCGATGATTGATATAATGGGAAGCGTTGGATCTGGAAAAACTTCCGTCCTGGAATATTTTTCAAGAGAATTCGCGAAAAATCAAAAGTTTCTCGTGATTAATGGAGATCTGGCGACTGATATTGATGCTCAAAGAATTAGCAGATTTGGAAGTAAATGTATTCAGATTAATACAGGACGAGGGTGTCATCTCATGGCGTTTCAGATTGAGAAAGCACTGGACACAATTGACCTTCAAAAATATGACTTCATTTTTGTTGAAAATGTTGGAAATCTAATTTGCCCATCATCAACTGATGTTGGCGCTGATAAGAAGATAACAATTACAAGTGTAACAGAAGGCCCGTATGTCTTCCGAAAACATCCTGTTACTTTCAGAATGAGCGATTTAGCTGTCCTTAACAAAATTGATCTTGCTCTAGCAATGGATATCGATATTCATGAAATTATACAAGGATCTAAAGAGTTATACCCTCAACTGGAAGTAGTTCCCACTAGTGCAAAGACCGGAGAAGGAATGGAAGTTTTCGCTGAAAAAATTGGGCTAAGTATTAACTAAATCCCTTAATAATTGTTAATATAATATTATGAACCGAATAAAAAGAAGTTAGGGATTTAATCGAAATTTGTCTATCAGTCAAAACAGCCCTAAAAATTTCTTTTTGCGAGTTTTACCTTCACTTGTGTCTTGATCATCCTCCAAGGAGAAGCGTGCGGAGGGTAAATTGTTTCTCAACTCACCTGAGTCCCGATTTTTTGACGAAATGACCGAGAAAGGTGAGTCTAGATCAGCAAGTAATGACTCTAAATCACTCTTTGAATAATATAATCCCTCATTTTCGGTTAAAGGTGAGTGCACATCACTTAATACCACAATTACTCGGATTTTATTTCCAAGGTCTGGATCGATTGTTGCTCCCCAAATGATTTCAGCAGAATTATCTATTTCTGTAGCAATTTTCATCACTGCTTCTTCTGCATCCTTTAAGGCCAATCCTTCACCACCAGACACACAAATGAGTCCTTTTTTTGCTCGACTAATATCCAAATCATCAAGTAATGGATTTCTTAATGCTTCGTAGACAGCTTCATCAACTTTCATAGTCTGGTGATCAGATTCCCCTAATCCAATCATTGCCATACCACCTTCAGTTAGTATCTTTTTTACATCTGCAAAATCAAGGTTAATGAGTTGTGGTTTCGTAATAAGCTCTGTAATGGCCATTACGGCTCTTAATAAGACAGCATCAGCTATTCTGAATGCTGCCATCATTGTAATATCATCAGAGAGCTCGAGAAGTTTTTCATTAGGTACGACTATCACAGTGTCAGAGGCATCATACAATTTTTTTAATCCCTGACGTGCATTTTCATATCTCTTTACACCTTCCATTTGGAAGGGCAAAGTACAGATTGATACAGTTAAGGCTCCTTTTTCTTTGGCCTGCCTAGCGATCACGTGAGCTGCACCTGTACCTGTTCCTCCACCTAGTCCACATGTAATAAATACCATATTGGCACTCAGAGTACTTTTGATATCTTCTATGGATTCCCGAGCAGCGGCTTCCCCAATTTCCGGGTTGTTTCCTGCTCCAAACCCTCTGGAAGTATCTTTTCCAATAAGTAGCTTCTTGTGTGCACGTGTTGACAATAAGTGTTGAGCATCAGTGTTGACTGCTACACATTCAGCATCTACTTCTGTATTCATTAATCGAAAAATTGCATTATTTCCTGCACCTCCAACTCCTATAACTTGGACTTTGGGCAGTCTTTCTGTCAAAATATCTGCTATTTCATCATCAATTTTTGGAGGTGATGGTATAAATTGCGTAGTTCGCTCCCGTTTTACCTCTCCTAGATTTTTGAACGATCCTGTTCCGCTTAAAGCATCTTTTAAAATTGATTCCATTGGATTAGCCTTCCTTTCTGTTATGTACCATTAACCGACAAAAATATTATAGGATAGGGTAATATCGTCATATTATGTCTGAATTAAGTAAAGAAAACACCCATAGATCAGGGAGGAAAAAGAAGAGAATTAGAATGGGTTCGAGGGGAATTTCGTTATGCTCATCACAAGCATAAGTTCGAACCCCTGAACTCGTGCACCCCAGGCACGGATCCTAGCCAAGCTAGACCACGAACCCTTATAGTTTTATTCGAATAAGCAGAATTTCTTTCTTCGACAATTCTGAATACTCATACGAATGCTGATAGTGTATTGATCTCCAGTTAAACACTACTAATGGGCATTAACATCTCAATACTGAAGAAATTAAAAGTTGTTCTATTATCGAAAAGAATCATTCAGATCGCAAAAAAAGATTTGAAAGACGTCTAAGATTCTTTAAATATTAGATTAATGTATGGAGATGGAACATAAGAGTGGAACATCAGTCAAAAATTAAACCCAAACAAGAAGCTTTTGCTAAAACTGCATCAAAGATGAATAGATTGGTATTAACACCTGTAGGTTATCCATTAAAAGCAGGAGATGATTCTTCCCCTTACTTGTCAACTGATGATCCTTCCCTTTTTCAGCATTATGCACGAAGCCAATGGATTGGGCTCGTAGTAGAAAAAGGGAACTTTTTATTTGATTCTCTCTTATTTCCAGATTATGCTTTTCGCGCAATAACTGTCGAACCAAAGAACTCTCAAATTACTAAGAATACTCAAATTTTTTTGTATTCTGAACAAAAAGTTGATCCAGCTAATAAGGTAAGTCAGCAACATACAACTTTCGCAGAAATTGTGGGTCAACAGAATGCCAAAGAAAAATGTCAGATTATTAGTAAGTTTCTAAGTAATAAAGAATTAATGAAATCTCATTGGGCACCTAAGAACATCCTCTTCTGGGGGCCTCCAGGAAATGGAAAAACGATGATGGCTAAAGCTCTTTCTCATAATATTAAAAGCTCAATATTCTTGATTAAAGCAAGCGATTTACTAGGTGTTTATGTGGGTGATGGGGCGAGAAAAATTAAAAACCTATATGCTGAAGCGAGAAGATCTGCTCCAGCTGTTATATTTATTGATGAACTTGACTCAATCGCATTGAAGAGAAATTATCAAAGCATAAGGGGAGATGTGGTTGAGTTAGTAAGTACCTTGTTAGGAGAAATGGATGGTATTGATACTAATCAGGGAATCATTACTGTAGGTTCAACAAACCAACCTAAAATTCTCGATTCGGCGATTTTAAGTAGATTCGAAGATTTGATTGAATTCAAAGATCCTAACCATTTTGAGAGACGAGAAATACTGGATTTATACGCTAATTTATCTCCAATTCCTTTTATTGAAATATCTTGGGATTTGATTGTGCAACAGACAGCTCATTGGTCTGGAAGAGACTTGAAAGAAAAAATCATTAAGAGCGCTATTCATTATGCCGTATTATACGATCGAACTAGAATTACAATGAAAGAATTAAATGATTCATTGCTGAAGGCAAATATTTTCAATGAAAATTTGACCTACTACTCTTAAAATATCATACATGACAAATTTATCTTTGCATAAGTTATTATAACTATGATGGATAGCTGGTTATGAATTCAAGTTATAATTCTGAGTATTTCTGTCTTTTATCAGGAGAGAATCCTGAACTCGCTCTTTATGAGCTGGAAAGCATTATCTCATCCATGAATGACCTGATCCAATTAGAGCGTACGTTTGACTCACGAATTGTCAATATTAAGTTAAAAGAGACATTATTACAAAATGATGAACGGTCTATCCTTCAAAAGTTGATACAAAGAGCCACAATGGTTCACTGTTGCTGTAAATTGCTCTTTCAAGTTGAATACAAGAATAGTTCTACGAATGAATTTAACGAATTAGTACAATCCTTTGACACCAATAATTTATTAGACTTGGAACCAACAACCACTTTCTGTGTGAGAACACGACGAATAAGAAATCCAGTTGGAATATTAACAAAACCCCAGATTACTCAAGAAATAACAAATTATTTTGGAGCGGCTATTCTAAAGCGATTTCCTAACAAAAAAGTTGATTTAGAACAACCTGAAGAACTTTATCGAGTTATTGTAAGTAAGTACGGGTTATGGTTTGGTTTACACATTTTAGAATCTTTGCGACAAGCAGTCAGAAAACGTACTGCAAGGGATCGTCCCTTTTTTCATCCAAGTTCAATGAATCCAATTTTACAAAGAACCTTAGTCAATCTTACAGCAATTAAAGAGGGCCAATGGCTATTGGATCCATTTTGTGGAACAGGGGGAGCTTTGCTGGAAGCCTCTAGACTGGGTTTCAGAAGTGTGGGAATTGAAATTGATCGTAGAATTGTATGGGGAGCATTTAGGAACTTAACATCGGATAAAATCACCTTTCCTCTAACCAATTTAATTTTTGGGGATGCTAAACATTTAGGATTTCGTTTTGGTGCAATATCAGCTGTTATTACGGATCCACCGTATGGAACTGCTGCATCCACTAAAGGTTACGACCTGAATGATCTTCTAATACAATTTTTCATAGAAATAAAGTCAATTCTCTCCCCCAATAGTCGTTTGGTCATTTCAGTTCCTTCTACAGTTAATCTTGAAGAAGAGGCTGCTACCATTCTCAATGCGTCATATAGAAAATTTTACCAATATATTCACCGGTCATTAACCAGAAAAATTTTAGTATTCTCTTTACGGTAATAATTTGTGATGAATATCTCCACCATAATAATTTTTTTGTTTATCCAAATATTAAGGCTTGATTGTGACAGATAACTTAATATAATTTCACTAAGCGTATCGATTTAGCGTTTTCATAGGAGTTTTCATATTGAAGGGGAAATCTTAAAGATAAATAATAATTGGATTAAGTTAAAAGGTGAAAACTCGAATGATTCGGCAATAAACGTGAATAATGTTAATATTCCTGCGTTTGATTTTTTCCCACTTAGTTCGACTTCATGAAACCTAGTCATTTAAAAGAATTCGATGGAAGAGGGACATAAGTAGATATGAAAGAACAGATGTTTTCTCAATCCATTAATAACATTTAGCTTATTCTAATCATTTTATGAACGAGCTAGCAAATGCATCTGTTAAGTCCAGCTTTCTATGAAGTTGAATGAAATTATGGTACAGGTCAAGAGTGAATCGATTGATGTTGACATGGAATTTGAAACTACACAAGATATTCCTATTCCCTCTAGATTAGTCGACCGGGTTATCGGTCAAGAACCATCAGTTGCAATTATTAAAAAAGCAGCGATTCAGAGAAGAAATGTCTTATTAATTGGTGATCCTGGTACAGGAAAATCCATGTTAGGGCAAGCTCTGGCTGAGTTACTTCCACGTGAAGAATTAGAAGATATATTGTGCTTACCCAACCAAAATGACTCCCACACACCGAGAATCATGACAGTTCCTGCAGTGGAAGGAAGAAAAATTGTAGATCACTATAAACAATTAGCCAGAAAGACCGATCAACAAAGAAGTATGTTATTGTTAGGTATTCCTGCGCTTGTTATTCTTATCGGTTTAGTTCTACAGGTAACCAATCCAGAGGGTAATCCCCTACTCTTTGCTATTCTTGTTGCTCTCGTTGCCTTTTTCGTTATAGGCCAATTCAGATCAAGAAAAGAGAATCTTGTACCAAAACTACTAGTGGATAATTCTGAACGTAGTAGTGCACCGTTTAATGATGCCACAGGAGCACATGCAGGGGCTCTCTTAGGAGACGTTCGACATGACCCTTTCCAATCTGGTGGTTTAGGAACTCCGGCACATGACCGTGTTGAGGCTGGGTTAATTCATAAATCGCACAAAGGTGTCCTATATATTGATGAAGTAGCAACATTGAACCAAAAAACACAACAACAACTATTAACTGCAATGCAAGACAGGCAACTTTCCATTACCGGCCGCTCGGAGCTATCCAGTGGGGCAATGGTAAGAACAGACGCTGTTCCCTGTGATTTTGTTTTAGTCGCTTCAGGTAATATTGATACAGTTAGACGGATGCATCCTGCATTACGATCTAGAATTCGTGGATATGGATATGAAATCGCCGTAAACCATGTTATGAAAGATACTATGGAGAATCGAAGGAAATTAGTTCGATTTGTAGCCCAAGAAATAACGAATGACGGTAAGATTCCTCACTTCTCACGTGCAGCAGTACTTACGATTATATTGGAAGCGAAGAAACGAGCTGACAGAAAACACCATTTAACTTTACGACTTCGTGATTTGGGTGGTTTAATAAGAGCTGCAGGAGATCTAGCAAGAGAAGAAGGAGTCCCATTCGTTGAAGCTCGACATGTGTTTGCATCACGACCTCTCGCACGATCACTCGAAAATCAAATTGCAGACAAGCAAATAGAAATCAAAAAAGAATATAAAATATTTGAAACGGTGGGAACCATCATAGGTCGTGTTAACGGTCTTGCTGTTATGGCTGGCGACTCTGGTGCTGCCCGTGGTGGACATATTACCCCTATTGAGGCAACTGTGACTCCTGCTCAGGGAATAGGTGGAAGAGTAATAGCAACGGGGAGTTTACGTGTGATTGCTCGTGAATCAGTGCAAAATGTATCTGCATGGTTCAAAAAATATGCTGGTACGAATATTAGAAATCTAGATTTTCACATACAATTTTTAGGAGTTCATGGGATAGATGGAGATAGTGCCAGTATAACAATTGCTACTGCGATAATGAGCGACTTAGAGAACCTACCTGTCCGACAAGGTCTTGCTATGACTGGATCATTCTCTGTAAGAGGTACTGTATTACCAATCGGAGGAGCTACTGCAAAGATTGAAGGCGCGTATGAAGCGGGCATCAAGGAAGTCATTATACCGAAATCAAATCTTGAAGATGTAGTTCTAGAAGACAAGATTAAGGATGCTATAAAAATTCATCCTGTAGAGACATTAGAGGAAGTTTTAGCCATTGCTCTAGTAGGATGGGACTCTAAGAGTCGAGATGTGAATCTTGATCCATCAACTAAGCTGCAGGGCATGAGATCATCCCTCAAATCCGTTGGTTATCCAAGTTAAAGTTTTATTGAATATTTTTATTCGATTGAAAACAAAATCCTACTTCATGACTAATTTTATCAGACAACTCTATAAAAAGAATTCTGGACAGGATGAGTCACACATCCGCTATCCGGCAGGTTAGTAACAAGAGAAGGGTTACTGACCGTGGGGACTACTTGGGGATCAGGGTGAAACCGTTGAAGAATATTGCAAGCGGCATTATAATCAGTATGCAGATGAACTCCGCACCCCTGACAGCAAAAGGAACCTCGAGATTTTCGGCTCTTTTTATCTATATGGCCACACTTACTACACTCTTGGGAGGTATACGCTTCGTTCACGCGAATTACTGTCATGCCCACAAGTTTAGCTTTATATTCGAGCATACGGACTAACTGGAGGAAGGGAAGTTGGACAAACGATTGATTGGTGCGTTTTCCCAGGTTGCAATGTTGTTTCCATCCTGTATTATAGCCAATGACTAAGGTCTCAATATTGTGTGCTAAACAATAAGTGATGAGGCGCCGTGTGGTTTGATGGAAGAAATCTCGGAGTTTGTTCGTCCGTACCCGATGGAGCCGCAGAATGCGATGAGTAATCAGCGGGTGGTTGCAGGTGGAAGCCCTGGATCTATAATGCGCAAGCTGCTTGTTATACCACTGATTAATGGTCTTCACAACCCCGCCTTTGACGAGTAAGCCGTCTGACGTAGTTACGAGGTTGGTGAGTCCGAGATCAATTCCCATAGAACGGGAAGGAAAATCAGTAGAAGGAAATTGTTGCTCTTGCACTTTATAAATTATTTCTACCACAAAACGATCATAAAATGGAACGAGTCGTGCTCCCATACACGTTTCGGCTGTTACTGGAAGAGACCCCACTGGAAAGGTCGGAAAGCCTCGAGCCATGAGATTTCGGGCAAATAATATTTGGTTATTACGGATACGAACGCGGGGCCGAGGAAAACTTAGCATATGCATCCCATTCTTGGGTTTATAGCGTGGGGTTCGAGGCCGGGTTTGAAACTTAGTGGGATCATTTTTCCAGGCTTTCAGTGCGTTAAAAAAACCGCGCCAGACCTGTTCTATCTGTCGTAAGACTTGCTGGGGTAAATAGCTATCCGAGATGTGTTTTAATGCTAGATAGACAGGTTCGTGCTTGAGCCGATGATATAGCGCCGTATACTGGAGCCATTTCCCTGTCCTGAAGAATTCTTGGCGAACCTCATAGGTTGCGCAATTATAGAGATTTTTCGCACAGGTGCACAAATCAGTAAATACGGGCCGCGTTTTCAGCTGCATTCGGATCGCTAACTGCGGTTGAGGGTGTTTCTTGGTACGCATTCCCACTCCTTTCTAGCATATTCCCTCTTATAAGCTTGTAACAGAGAGAGAGCGGTGAAAGTGGCGAATACGACGAAATTAAACTTCTTTCTTGTTCAGTAAGGATAAGTACTAGGTGTCGGACAAAATTGATAATATTATAGAAATTAAGAGAGAAGTTTTTCAAAACCTCTAACACGTGACTTCTTATAATAAATTAGGATCCGTGGCTTAGCCAGGATAAAGCTTTTGCATGGTTAGAGCTTCTAGAAAGAGCGGCGGCCTTCTAAGTCGCAGGTCGGGGGTTCAAATCCCCTCGGATCCGCCACCTAATATCATCATATCTGGACTCGTAGCTCAGCATGGATAGGGTTTCTGTATATACAGATCTTCTGTAGAGAGCGTCTGCCTCCTATTGATTACGCTATAGCGACTCAGAGAGAAAGCAGAGGGTCGGGGGTTCAAATCCCCTCGAGTCCGTTATCTTAATTCAAGGAATAATAGATTAAGGGATAGGTTTTATTAGTAACTAGGGCCCTTCGCTTAGCATGGACAGAGCGCTTGCCTCCGGAGCAAGGATCTTTCCTTATATGATCCCTCAATAGAGGTCGTGAGTTCAAATCTCACAGGGCCCGTTATTCTTAGAGAAAGAGTCTGAATAACTAAGAATAAATAATTAACTTCAGTAAAATGGCATCCTTAGCTCTCTTTTAATCCTTCAGTGCTTGTTTATGTTTTTGTACAAAAAATAACTGCTAGATATAGGGTTATGTTATAATACTTGGGAGCATTCTCATATAGATTAAATAAGAATGATTATTTTTTAGAGCCGAGGAACCAATCTAAGTAATCTCGTTCTTTACGTCGTTTTTTGTTATCCTGCTCATTTTCGGAGATTTGAGCATCATATAGGACTTCTTTCTGCTTATCATGCATTCTTTCATATTCACGACGACGTAATGCTAACCCACATACTGTACAAACATAGAAGGGAGAATTCCATTTTGCTAATCCTCCACATTCAGGACATTTTGCGATTATCTGCACCTCAATTAATATGATAACAATTCTTGACTATAAAGGCTTTTTTTATGTTCTCTTGAAGTCCTTTTCTCTAGAAGGTTTTTTACGAAATGGTTAATGCTAAATAAAACATAAAAGAAGAACTAATATCTCCACTGAAAGATAAGTGATTCAATCATCTTTGAAGTATTAGCAAATTACTAGGATATCAATATATTAGGTGGATATAGTCTTATTTCCTGGATTGAGGATACTTAAATCGAACTGGAGTAGGAAGATTTAGAAAAGGGTAAGAAAATGGTTCGTATTCTACGAATGCCATCCGAATCAATATGGCTGGATCCTGTGCTTTCTGAAAGATTAACTCGGTACCGGGCTATCTGTAAAGGAAAAAAAATAGCCAGATTTTTGATTGCAAAAAAAACACCTGTTATTGGTCTTGATGATTCAGAAAATAACATTGAAAAAATCTGGTTAAAACATAAAGAAGTGCATCATGATTTTAATTCGTTAGTAAAAGATTGTGATAAAGGGAATGTAATATTAAAAGATATAGAATCTCCTGAAATTAGTTTTTTGGACTTAAAAGCAAAAATTGCAGATAAGATTATTGAAAATTGTCATTTTTGCGAACGAAGGTGTCACGTAAATCGAAAAGCGGGAGAAACTGGAATATGTAAACTTGGAGTAAAATCTGTAGTATCATCTGCATTTTTGCATGTTGGTGAGGAACCACCATTAGTTCCCTCTGGCACGATATTTTTTGCCTCATGTGTCTTTAAATGTGTTTTTTGTCAAAATCATGATATCTCACAGGATTGGAATAAGGATAATATAAATATTAAGGGAAATGAAGTGGGTTCCTCCCATCTTGTTGCCATTCAGCAAAAGTTGATTTCCGAGGGCGCAATAAACATCAATTGGGTTGGAGGTGATCCTATCCCAAATGTGCACAATATCATACAGTCTCTCCAAACGCTAGATAATAATATTGTTCAGCTTTGGAACTCAAATATGTATCTAACTCAAGAATCAATGAATCTACTTGTCGATATTATGGATTTTTGGCTCCCCGATTTGAAATTTCGTGACAATGCATTCGCAAAACGAATGTCGGGAGTTAATAACTACTGGGAGACAGTTATACGTAATATAAAATTTGCTTATACGGAAGGATCAGGTGAAATCATTATTCGCCATCTTTGTATGCCCAATCGAATTGAAAAAGATACTTACCCCATTCTAGATTGGGTGAAAGATGAAGTCCCATTAGCCTTTGTTAATATCATGGCCCAATATCGTCCAGAATACCGTGCAAATAGAAGTGAGTATAAAGACATTAATCGACGTGTTACTACAACTGAAATGCAATTAGCAAGACAATATGCAGATAAGAACGGGATTGCTTGGAGACAAGTATGATTCCAAGTCCATAAATCCACCTTCTTTTGGAATTGTAATATTCTTGAACTCTATATTAAGGGGTGGCTCGGATGGAGTTTTTATAAAATTTATTTAAGTTTTCAATCAATTTACTTCCTTTGGTTGATTTCTAGATCAAGTGTGCAAAAATCTATTAGGATACATTTTTTTTAGGACTTATTGTCCCAGAAGGAATCTCCTTCCCTTATACTTTCTTGTCTCTTTGGAGCTCCCCTAGATGAGTGCTCAAACAAAAAATCTTGATTCATTTTATTCAGCTTTTGAACTCCTAGTGAAAACTGCAAAAAAAGCAGTAAACTCAATAAATGAAGATCCCTCACATTTAGTCAAATTTTGTAATATAATTCAGAGCGCAAGGGAAAATAGAATTCATCTTGTCGGAATGGGGAGGTCAGGAAAAGTTGGAATGCTCTTTGGAGAGATGTTAAAGAATATCGGTTATGAGGTTTCATATCTAGGAAAGAGTTTAGCTAAACCAGTTAGAGCAAATGATGTAGTAATTGGTGTTACTGGCTCAGGATGGACCAATTTCACTACAAAGGCAATACAGAATGCAATCCTTAGGAAAGCAAAGATTTTAGCGTTTACAGGTGATGGCAAATCTCTGGCTGCGCGATTGGCAGATTCAATAATGATAATTCCTCGTGGTTATGTAAAAACAGGTTCTTCGAGAGCTGAATCGACTGGAAAAATTACTTCTGGTGCACCTTTGACACCTTTAGGTACTTTATTCGAAATGACAACAATGGTGATTGGCTTTGGAGTAGTATCTGGACTAATAGAAGATTCTATTGTAAAGGGATTTAATGAAGGCATAAATATTGTTTTAACAGCCGTAGATTCAACTTTACATAATATAAGGAAGAATGAAACCCCTCTTCAACATTTTATTAATACGATCGAACCTTACTCGCTCCATCCTGAAAATAATCTCTTCATATTTGGTAGTGGCTTAGATTCTGTTATTGCCAGCATTTCTTCTATACGGCTGAGTCACCTGGGAATACACGTCAAATCGGCATATGATTGGCGATTTAGAAACAAAGGTGATTTATTAATAAGTATCTCAGGTTCAGGCGTTTCTAGTAGAACATTAGAGCGAGTTAAAAGTGCTAAACTGTCTAAAATGAAAATTCTCGGATTAACGTCTTTTCCAGAGTCAACCTTAGCAAAAGAAAGCGATATATTACTGGAAATTGAGGGAAGACATGAGGAAGTAAGTGTGGAATTACGTCAAATTTCAGATTTGTCCTTTTTTATCCCCGCGTTCGAATATGCAGCAGCGATTACTTTAGATTCATGTGTAGCTCAAATAGCTTACAATTTAGGTATTACAGAAGAATCCATGAGAGCTGAACACGCTAATATAGAATAACCAATAACAGTAGTGTTCCTTTTTTCCGTCTCAAATTGCCGAGAGGAATTTTTTTAGCTGAACCAATGGATCTTCTGCTTGATAAATGGCTCTACCAACAATTATTATATCAGAACCATTTTTCAGGGGTTCTTGAAGATTTTTTAAAGTTATCCCTCCAGCTACAGCTATCAAACTCGGTACTAAAGACTTGTACTGCTTAATTATTTCCCAAGAATATTTTTTTCCAGAATTTTCTTCATCGATTCCCCTGTGAATAACCAATACATCAGGAAAAGATTTTAATGACTTTATTTTCGTTCTAAAATCATCAAACGATATACCTAATGTATCTACCCAGCTATCAACGTTTGAATTTCTACATTCGTCTATAAAATTGTTTATCGTAGCAATCGGAGCAAGGCCCGAGACTACGCACGCATTCACACCCATCTTAGAACCTAAACTTACCTCTAATTTTCCTACATCCAATGTTTTTAGATCTGCAATGAGATAATTAGAGGGAAAATATTCCCTGCAAAATGGTACCACAGAACGTAGGCCTTCATTTTTCAAAAATGGAGTACCAATTTCTATTAAGAGACGAGAAGTCGCTATTTCAGCAATTTGATCAAAAAGATTTCTTACGCTCGAAATCAAGGGGATATCAATGGCGAGTTGGACGTATGGAGGGGTATGTAAAACTCTAGGTTCCGAAAAATCCATCATTTTTGTCTCCAATTCTCTATACTTAAGATCAATTAAAAGGAATAAAAGTTGTTTGTAAATTGTCATAGGAAGGGTATTCTTCTGCCATACCTAATTGCATTTTTGGGAATTTTGCGATAATATTTTCACTGATTTCTTCTAATAATGCTGCATTGGTAAGGAGTCTATTGTTTTGATAATCAATATGGACTAAATATGCAGGTACATCAGCTTCAAATACGAGAAACTGTTTTACTTCTTCCAGATCATAACCTGACCCTTTTATAACTCCTCTTATGAGCAGACCTCTATCTGTCCCTTCCTCCACAACAACATCTGAGGGAAGTTTGGTATTCATAGCTATTCGAAATAATCTATTTGGAAGTTGCACATTATCTTTCGTTGCAAGAGCACAATAATGGACTGGTATACCTGTATTTTGGGTAGCCCATTCCACTATCTTAATTGCAAGATTAGAACTATCTTTAACAGCTGATAAATTGATATCATCAATTTCTAATTTATGAGAAAGTATATTACGGTAATTTGTTTCACTTATTTCCAGTTCATTCAGATTAATAAAGTAAAAATGATCATTTTGAGGGATAATTGACTCGAATTCCTGAATTAATTTCTTATAATAGTTGATTCCTTTCGTTGGAATCACAGGAATCTCAATTCCGACATCAATATCAAATTCAGTCGTTAATTGAATAATGGGAAAATCTTTTTTGAAATTAATCGCATGAAAACGGATCTCATCAAGAAATGGTGTTATTCTTGTTAATAACTCCTTATTCAAATCCTTCCCTCTTGTGTATGCATGAATATGAAAATCACTCGAAAATTGCTCTTTTAAAGCCTTGCAGTAAGAAAGTGTTTTATTAAAAGAATGCACTTCAAGAGGGTCACCTCCCGTCATACTTGCTCCTTTAGCTTTCATATGTAGTGCTTCAACAAGAAGATCTGCAACATTGGTAAAGGGGCGTTCATTGGCAAACGAGGTATTTGCTTCTTTTCTCTCATTGCTTAAGGGGCAATAAAAACAGTTACTAGAACATTCTGTACTAACTAGGACTACTAATTTTTCTCCCGAAATGCACTGTCGACATCCCTTTGATAATGGACCCGTAAATGTACTTCCCCAATTGGTCTTCTCAGGTTTTTTATGCATAGAATCCCATTCGAAGGATGATTCCTTATAATACGTTTTCAGAGCGAAAAATTAGAGCTCTTGGAAATAAACGAGAAAGTGGTCTCCTTGGGAAACGACTTTATAGACTCCAGGTAAGTCCTTTCTACCTAGAACTTTTTTGGTATAGAATTTTAATTTTCGAGAAGAAAGATCCTTCACTATTAACGTTTTTCCTTCTTTCTTGGTCTTTATTTTCTCTTTATCTTCGATCATATTTGCTAATTCATCTATTATTTCTGCATCTGGGATATTTGAAAGATCTACCTTCATTCTCTTCACACCTTATATAATTTCATTAAATTGGGGTACTCTCTTACTAGTTGATATCGGAGTCACTAAGATCTGGAATAGAAATTTCAATATAATCAAGTAAAACTGATAAATTGTTATTGTTTCGCATTTCTATTAAATTCGTCTCCGCAGCTATAAATTTTGAACATTTTCCTGCTTGGGATGAAATTGCTAAATTTCTATATGAACATGCTCGACTTATATCCAAGATAACAGATTCAAACGGCTTCGATAATAGGTCGTGTCTAACTTGAGACTCTGAAAATAGACCATTTGCTAAACCTGAAGAAATTATGGGCTCAGCTTTCATTATGTATTTTAATAAGCAATTAATATGTCCAATATAACCATTTTCAACTTCGATAACAATTCTTTCATCAAACAAATCATTTAAGATGACTCTGTTTCCACAATGAGAACAGATAAGTCTTCCATTATTAGCAATGATCTCATAAATCAAAAACCCATTTAAATCATTGGCTTCCATTTCCAACTATGTCGATTCTCCAGTGTCATTCTTTAGAAAAGAGTTTTCCACTTCAAGGGGTCGGCTGTTTATAAAATATTTATACTATTTTCTTTGGGAAAAAAATCACATTTCTACTCTCATTTCATTTTCTTTGGTAGATCAAGTTCTTCCATAAAATAAGGGATTAGTCATAAAGGTTAAATCGCGGGAATCTAACTTAAAAGGTGAGGATTGAAATTTGCGAAAAGAAAGGTTTTTCTAGATTTTTTAATTAGGCTGTCACAGAGAATCTAGGAATTCAGAGCTCAATAATTTTGCTCTGACGCCGTTTATATTGCCAAAATATTACGTATTTCTATTTTCTATTCAATTAGAAGGTCTGGGTGATCAAAAATGGAAGATAAAATTGAAAATTCAAAGATGTTGTTGCAGCAAATCTCATCAGATCATAGTGTTCCAAAGAACATCAGAAGAGCCGCTAAGGAAGCATTTATGGCGGTAACAGGTAAGAATAGTCAAGAAGATGACCCACCTGAAGTACGGGCAAATTTTGCAATCTCAATTCTGGATGAAATTAGTCAAGATCCGAATTGTCCTCTTTTTGCTCGAACTAAAATATGGAATATTCTTTCCTTACTGGAAACTATTTCAGCTGAATCTCAAGAATAAAGCGCTTCACATTGAACATCAATGAAAGCTTTCTCCCCTTTTTTTATTTTAAAAAGAACTAATTCAAATTTTCCTCTTGAAGAAGAGAATTAATATCCAGAGGGTTTTAAACCTCTTCAACAGGGATGTTTAAACTCTGCACTATTTGATTAGCTTCTTTGGGGGTTGTTTTGAAGGTGTACAGGCGTTTTTTTGTCCTGAGTTTTAGTTTAACCACATCTGAATCCTTTAATCGTTTTACATAGCAAACTGATGCTAAATCGAGCGTAGTCATGAATTCTTCTTTAGATTTTAATTCTTCTGGCAAATCTTTTTCTTCCTGGGGGAATTTTACTCATTACAGTTCTTTCTTACAATGAATTTTTATTTTTAATTCACTCTTTTCCCAATAGGTTATTTGAGTTGCTTGTAGAGAAATACTGCTTTAAAACTCCCCCACACTCAGGACAGTGCTGACCTGATACTCGAAAAGTTCGTTTGCAGCTCATACACCTTAAGCGACTTTTTCGAATTACTTTGATTCCTTTTCCACTGATTACACGGGTTGTGACTTTCAATTGCTCAGCGATGTTTTGCAGAGTGAGATCATTTGTTACTAATACTCCCTTTTCCTGCCATGCTAGGGTTAAAACTTGGATGTCTGTATCTGAAAGACGCGTATTTGGATCAATTTTATGTATTTTCATTTTTAATTTTTTAAAATTTTGTGGATTAGGAGATGATACCTCTAACTTATTTGTTTGCAGCATCACATCAAAGTTCATTCTCGATCGAAAGTCTTTTAATTCCTCTATAACTGAATGAGCTGTTAGAAACTTTTTCACTTCAATTGATTGGAGAATAGGAAAATCTAAACCAATAAATGCTGTCGAATCAAGGACGTGTAATAGCTTGGAGTAATCAATCAAACCTTTACTCAATCCCTTATTTCAGGATGAAGGTGTTGCCTCCATCGTGTAGTGAAATGTCGAAGGCGATAAAATTGCACCTTTTCTTGAGAGAGTGAAATTGAAAATTTCACAGGCGTAGTATATTCTAAACTGACCTGTCCATCAAAAACCATCTTTATTGGATTAATTCTTGTGGTACAGATAACTTCAAGATTTCGAGAAAAATTAAGAATCACTGGACGGATAGCTAAGTTTATTGGATTAATCCACGATATTATTAAACCTTGTAAATCAGGATCCATAACACTTCCGCCACTCGATAAATTGTGACCTGTTGAACCGATAGGGGTGGCAATAATTATACCATCAGCTGAAGAACCTGATATCACTTCATTATCTACCAGAACTTTGAAATCTATAGGTTTCAATAGATCAGTCGAAGTTATCAAAATTTCATTTATTGCAGAAGCTTGGATCTCATCCTCAATAGTTGCTGCAATCTTAGTATGTTCTTCAAGTTTATATTTTCCTTGGAAAAATTGAGGTAGAGATGTGTTAACCTCATCTGCTTCAATTTCCGTCATAAATCCTTTTCTACCCTTATTAATCGACAGAATCGGTATATTAGGATTAACCCGGGCTATTCTAAGTATGGTTCCATCTCCCCCTATTGAAAATATGCAATCCCCTTTCATTTCCTCAAGGGTTGTTTTTTGGAAAAATTGCGCTAATTGTGGTCTATTCTTTTCAATATATTGAAAGAGTTCAGGATTTAATGAGTAAGAAATTTTTTTACTTTCTTCAAGTGAAATTATTTTGTCAAGGATATCAATTGTCCCTTCACAGAGTATCTGGGAGAAAATACCAATTTGTGATACTTCTGCCAATAATTAGTCAACCCTTTCGCAGTTCATCCAGTTAATATTCCATCTCTCGTACTAGATTAATTTTTTTCCGATCCATAACCACCCAATAATCAATCTCAACACCCTTTCCCGCAGCAAATAATTCATTTAACTTTGATTTTAAATTCTCTTCTGTTGGAGATTCAACTATAAATGTTTCATATGATTCATTATCCATAACGTGTACGAATCCTGTATTAGCCTCTACATTGGTTACCTGTCCTGTATTTTTTTCAATAATAGGCACATTTACTCTTTTATCGACGGGAGAAATCAATTGTCGTTTCTGATTATCGAAAAGTCCAACTATCATCATTCGAGCTTTAGCTGCACCATGTTTACCTGGTTTGCTTTTATCTATGGAAATAACTCGACATGGTTCATTTGATTCTGGATCAATAATATATCTACCTACTTTGATAGTACCAATTTTTTTCGGTTCGTAAGCCATGAAATAACACCTTTTCAGAATTTTAGAGAGAAATACATGTAAAATCGACTTAAATCAGCAGAAGAAATGTATAATTTAAATAGTTTTTAACAACTTGTGATCATTTTCCTAATAACAATCACAGGGGTCACTCAAATGCAGAGACAAATGCACTTTTTTATTGTAGTAGATGCAGACTGTTTATCAGAATTATCTCACGAAAATTCAAAATTATTTCTGCTGATAGAGGTAGAATATAACTTTATTTAAAGTAAAATGCCTGTCGTAAGTAGTTTTCCGTTTTTCTTAAAGATTAAGAAATATTCCTTCATTGAGAAATTTCTTGAGGTGTCTAAATCTGTAATAAAAGGCTAATCTTCGGTTTCTAAAAAGTGATTAAATGTTTGAAAAAAATTATCGTCTGAATCGTTAAATATTCGAGATAAACTCGATAGGATTGAAAGAGAAAGAATAAAAAAGGAATTATTTCAGGTGGAATGAGTTGTTTGCCCCAAAAGGATTAGGTTATGACAGAGGGAGTACAATTTTCAGCCCTGATGGACGATTGTTTCAGGTAGAGTATGCAATTGAAGCGGTTAAAAGGGGAACAACAGCTATTGGGATTAAAACATCGGAAGGCTGTATTCTCGCAGTACAGAAGAGACTACATACCACTCTGATTGAAAAAGAAATGGTAAAAAAAATTTTTGCAATTGATGACCACATTGCGGTTGCTATTGCAGGTTTAACCGCTGATGCGCGTATACTCGTTAATCAGGCTCGGGTTCAAGCTCAAATTTATCAAATCACTTATAATGAGTCAATAACGGTTGAAAATTTAACACACAGAATAGCAGACGTTAAACAGGCTTATACTCAGCATGCGGGAGTTCGACCTTTCGGTGTTTCATTGATAATAGCTGGAGTTGATGAAATCAAAGGTCCTCAATTATTCATGACAGAACCTAGTGGAAGTTATTGGGGGTATCGAGCAGCAGCCATTGGTTCCGGAACTCCAATAATTGTGGAAGATTTAGAGAAATCTTATCTTAAAATCTCTGAAACACTCCAAGAGGGAATTTTAGTGGCACTGAAAGCGTTGCAAAAGGTTTCTGACGATAAACTTGATCCTGACATGGTCGAGATTGCTGTAATCTCAAGTTCAGATCGAAAATTAAACTACTATAACTCGATAGATATATTAAATCTCATTAAGCAAATTAAGAAAAAAGAGGAATAGTCATGTTAAGAGATGCAAGAAGATTTGATCTTTCAGGAAAATCCGTTGTCCGTGCTAAATTTCAAGGTAATCGATTCGAATTGATAGTTAATCCCGAACTTGCTCTGAAATACAAAATGGGACTTCTTGATGAGTCAATAACCATAAACGACATTCTTGAAGTGGATGAGATTTTTGACAATGCTAGTAAGGGTGAGCGTGCTTCTGATGAAATTTTGAATCACTGTTTCGAAACAACCAATATAATCGAAATAGCAGAGAAAATCCTAATTAAAGGAGATTTAAACCTCACCGCAGAGCAAAGACAGGAATTTTTCGAGAAAAAAAGAAAACAAATAGTCAATTTAATTGCTAAAACCTGCATCAATCCTAAAACTCGAACTCCACATCCTCCTTTAAGAATCGAGAATGCCATGAAAGAAGCAAAAGTAATGATTGATCCAACAAAATCAGCTGAAGAGCAGATCAAGGATATTATTGTTGAACTTAGAACAATAATTCCAATTAGTATGGAAACAGTGAAATTAGCTGTCCAGATACCCCCTGAATTCACTGGAAAAGCGTATGGGGAAATTAAGCGTAAGGGTCAGATTGAAAAAGATGAATGGCAGAAGGATGGTTCTTGGATTGCAGTTGTTAGTATCGCAGCAGGAGTACAAGGGGAGTTTATGGAGATGGTACAAGGAATGACGAAGGGTCGTTCTGAAATTAAAGTTATAGAAAGAATAAGATTATAATAATGAAGTGATTAAAATGACAATTTTAGTAGATAAAAATCAGCTGGTCGTACCAGGTGAAGTCCTCGCGCGTGGATCTGGAGTCGATGTTGCGGGTGGAGTATATCGGAAAAAAATCAACGGAGAAACTGAAATTATAGCCTCCATGATTGGATTAGTAAAAATTCGGCAAGATAGTGTTGGTGTTGTCCCTTTAGAAGGTTGTTATATCCCATTAGAAGGAGATATCATTATTGGGAAAATTGTTAGAGTAGGGCTTACCTCATGGAACGTCGATATACGAGGCCCTTACGTTGGTGCTCTTAGAGTCAATAGTGTATTAGATCGCGACTTTGATTCTCTCAGAGAGAGCTTAGAACAGGTTTTGAATTATGGAGACGTTATCAAGGCACAAATCACATATTTTGATAGAACTAGAGATCCAGTCCTTACTATGCTAGGAAGAGGGCTTCGAAAATTAACTCACGGCAGATTAATTGATGTTGATCCAGTGAAAATACCACGGATAATTGGTAAGAAGGGCAGTATGATTCAATTATTAAAAAATATGACAAATGCTCAAATTATTGTAGGTCAAAATGGACGTATTGTAGTTTCTGCAAATTCGGTTGAAAAGGAAAATCTAGTTATTAGTGCAATTCGTAAAATTGAAGCAGAAGCTCATACCAGTGGGCTTACGGATAGAATTCGTGAGTATTTAGAAGAAAAAAATAAAAAATTATGATAATGGTGTGAAATGAATGACACAAGATAAAATATCTCTGCTTTTAGATGATGGACGACGTTTAGACGGTAGAGAACTTCATGAAATACGTCCAATCACAATGAAGAGTAGTGTTTTGGACAGAGCAGATGGGAGTTGTTATCTTACTTGGGGTAATAACAAAATAATATGTGCAGTATATGGTCCGAGAGAATTGCACCCAAAACACTTAGCAAAACCTGATCGGGCGATAGTTCGAGTAGAATATCGTCTAGCTACGTTCTCAGTGAACGAGCGAAAGAGCCCTGCACCAAGACGTAGAGAGTATGAATTAAGTAAATTGATTAAGGAATCTTTAGATTCTGTACTATTTTTAGAGAAATTTCCAAACGGCACGATTGATGTATACATCACTGTATTGGACGCTGATGGAGGCACCCGATGCGCTGCATTGACTGCAGCGTCTATAGCCCTAGCTGATGCAGGCATTCCAATGAAGGGATTTATAACAGGCTGTGCAGTGGGAAAAGTCGCAGACAAAATGGTTGTTGACTTGTCTGATGTCGAAGATAAGGATGGACAAGGTGATATGCCTGTTGCGATGAATTATAATACAGGGGAAATCACTTTGCTCCAATGTGATGGCGAATTCACCACTGATGAAGTAAAAGAAGGATTATCGTTAGCAATTCGAGCAATTGGTGAAGTATACAAAATGCAAAAAGAAGCCGTTCTGGCCAAATATACCCAAATTGAGGAATCTATAGATGATTTGGGAGAAGAAGAGGAATAGGTGAATATCATGCGTTCAGAAGCAATCGTTGGAGTTTTAGAAAAACAATATGTTACTAAGTTACTTGAAAAAGGGAAAAGATCTGATGGAAGAAATTTATTGGATTGTAGACCAATACAAATAATTCCAAATGTTATTAAAAAGGCTGAAGGATCAGCAATGGTAAAATGGGGAGATACTGTAATCCTTGCTGGAGTGAAAGCACAACTTGGTACTCCCTTTCCTGATACACCAAATGACGGTGTAATCACTGTAAATGCAGAAATTTCTCCTATCTCATCACCAACCAATGAAAGTGGTCCACCCGGTCCCCGAGCAGTTGAGTTGGCTCGTGTTGTCGATCGTGGTATACGAGAAAGCAAAATTATACCCATGAAGGATCCTAAATTATGTGTAATTCCTGGAAAGAAGGTTTGGATACTTTTTATTGATGTATATATACTTGATGATGGTGGGAATTTGTTTGATGCTGCCGCTCTTGGTGCAATGGCTGCACTTGCAAATACTCGACTGAAAAGGGTTGTAATCGACGAAGATCTCGAAGAAGTTACTCTGTTGGATGAAAAGGAACCTCTTCCCAGAAAAGGATCTGTTGCTAGCCTTACATTCGCTAAAATCAAAGATACAATTGTCTACGATCCCAATCTACTCGAAGATAGGGGTAAAGATGCACGTTTCTCTCTAGCTATTACCGATAAAGGAATTGTCTGTTCAATGCAGAAAGGAGAATCAGGAGTCTTTACCGAGGAAGAATTTGTAACACTTTTGGATCAAAGCTCTTCTTTGGTGACACCTCTACTTGAAAAGATTGAAGAAAGTTCTCAATTCCCTGAAATGAATGAGATGTATCATTTTGATTTCTAACTTTCAAAAAGTAAAAAACAGACACTTAAAACTGGAGATTTGGTGGTAAAATGGGTCGGACTAAGAAAGTAGGTTCAACTGGACGTTTCGGTACTCGTTATGGAGCTACAATTCGAAAACGAGTTAAAAAAATTGAACAAGAATCAAAGAGATTTCACGTTTGCCCTTCCTGCGACTCACTGAAAGTAAAACGTGTATCTATCGGAATTTGGGAATGTAAATTCTGTGGATTTAGATACACAGGTGGATCGTGGGCTCCAGAAACCCCCGGAGGCAAAATTGCTCAAAGAACAGCTAAACGCCTTGCTACTCAAACTGATTCTTAAGGGGAATTTCTCCCCCATAAGATTATGGTAAAAATGAAGAATTATGGCAAAAAAAGAGAGGGAGGATTTATTTGCTCTTTTGATAACAACATCTCATAATCCTTCTCACTTTTTACGCCGTGTAAGTAAATTACTGTCATTTTCTCTTCCTTTATCAAAAAGAATGAATCGCGGTTCATTAAGTCTAAAAGAAATCAAAAATCTCTGTTGGAATATGGGTATCAACAAGTTACTCATCGTTCAAGGCTCTAAGAAAATTGATTCAATCTCTCTCAGTTGTTATGACTTCATACAATCTCCCAATCAATTTGATGTTAATGCTAAATTAGAGAATTTCAATTTTCCTCGCAAGGGAGAAAAAGAAACGAGAGTGGATTGCAACTATATTTCAGTCGAATATCCACTAGATATTCCAATTTCTTTAAAGGAACATATTCAAAATTTTGTAAATCCATTACTAGGTCAAACGACAAGTAAACAGACGAATTCTACTCTTAAAATTAAATTCAGTGATTATTCTAATGGAAACCTCCATGGGGAAGTAGTTAGGACGGTTCCAAATAATGGTACGCCTCTCTATTCATTTGTAATTAATATTATGCAAGAGGTAGAATGATGGAGAGTAAGATTAGTATAAAGACTGTAATTCAACTTGATTCTCCAGAAGAAGCCAAATTTATCTATGAATCATTAATTCCCGAAGTAAACGATCACCATTTTGAAAGATCACAAATCTTGTTGAGATTGGAAACGAATTCGTTAATTATGACTGTTAACTCACAAGATATTACGGCTGCGAAAGCAAGCATTTCTTCCATGCTTAGATGGATTACTTTGGTATGCGAGTTAATTCAAATTATCCCGAAGAAAATTGTAAATACTTAGAATAAATGAACTTAATATTAGAGGAAAAAGAAAAATGACACTCCCTGAACTCTCCCCCGCTCAACAAGAACAACTGGTGCGATATAGGACTCTTGAACAAAATATACAAAATCTCCGTATTCAGTTAAATGAAATTGAGAGAGCCCTTTCAGAAATAGGGGTGACAAAAAAAGAGTTACAAAATCTTGAAGGAGATACTGAGGTCTGGAAAGCTGTTGGAGGCGTCATGTTTCCAAAAAAGGCTCAAAACGTTTTAAAAGAGTTAACTGAGAAAGGGGAACTCCTTGAAATTCAGAAAAAAGGATTGTCCTCTCAAGAAAAACAAAATGTGGAACGTTTTGAGGAATTACAGAAGAAATTAAGTCAAGATCTTGGATGATCTTCTCACATCCGTTTCCCTTCAACATTGAACAAATCAAGCTGAAATTCTTTGCCCATTATGAATCCCGATGATTTACTTGACTACTTATATGAGGAAATTCACAATTTTTTAGTTACCGAAGCAGGGGAAGAGTTAGGGCATGACGAAATCGATATATCGATAGAAACCTCTGAAAAGGGAGAATTAAACATCGAAATAAGCTTATTTCTCGAAGTAACCGCATTTTCAAAATTAGATGTCGAAGAGTTATCAAAGAAAGCGATAGCTTATGGAGGAGTAATTGCAGATAAAGTGTGTCCTCCCCTTGTTAAATTGCATGTTTCTGAGCGTAAAACATAGTCCACAGTTGTATCGATATGCAGGAATCGAATTGTTGTAGTGATCCACCATATACTAAGAATCCTATGACAAGGAAAATTTTATGTAAACAGCATTTTCTTGAACTGATTGAAAACCGAGTTAAAAAATCAATATTAAGATACAATATGCTAAGTAAAGATGATCATATTGGTCTAGGCTATTCAGGAGGCAAAGATAGCACTGTATTATTACATATGTTATCAAAAATAACCCTAAATCGTCATTCCAAGAACCAAGTAACAGTAATTACAATAGATGAAGGAATAGAAGGATATCGTGAGGGTTTTCTAGAATTAACGAAGAAGATTTCCTCAAAATATAATTTCAAACATATTATTGTATCTTTTAAAGATTTATATGGTGCAACATTAGACGAAATCGTGTATAGGAGTAAGAAGGAGGGAATTTCTTTATCTGCTTGTGGTTTATGTGGTATTTTACGCCGAAGAGCATTAAACTATGGAAGTCAGTTAGCAGAAATTACTAAAATTGCTACTGCTCATAATTTAGATGATGAAGCCCAGTCAATTGTAATGAATCTTCTTCGGGGGGATTCAGGAAGATTCAAAAGAATTTCTAGAATTCCAGTGAGAAAGTTTCCTTCACTCGTCCCTCGCATTCGTCCATTAGTTAAAATATCTGAACCCGAAATTGTACTTTATGCCCATGCGAGCAATTTAGAATATCATTCAGTACCATGTCCCTATGCATTTACTGCAATGAGAAACGACATCCGAGCATTTTTATCAGAAATGGAAAAGAAACGTCCCAGTACCTTGGTTAATATTGTCAATGTACACGACTCATTATCGCAATACTTTACGAAATCTGAGGTTTCATCAACTACGTACTTGTGTAAGGTATGCAAAGAGTTAACTACACAAGAAACCTGCCCTGTATGCCAATTACTCTGCAAATTAGACTTAAAATTAAAAATTAGTTAGTATCTGTTAGTCTTCTCCCACTGTAAGGAATCTATTCCCTTTTTGGATGCGTTTGATAACTCTTTGGTTTTTCTTTATCGTCTGGACATGAATTAATCCTTCGATTTCTAGCTTCATTAGTGCTTGATTCAATTCTCGATCAGAAAATTCCCCCACATCCGACTCTAATAGACGAACTAAATCATCTTCTAATAGAATCCCTTCTCTTCGCTCGACAATATTCATTATTGAAAAAGTTAAAGGAAATGGCCTCCAATATGGGTACTTTGGTGATTCCATTAAATGTCACTATACCTTGTTTTAATCGTTCCTTTTGGAATAAATCTTTAAAATTAGATTGATTTTGTGGACTTTATGGCTGTTAAAGCCATTTCATAAGTAATGATAAACAACTATTTAACTATTCGAATTACCAAATTGCTTTTCTTTTATCCGAAGAGCGGAATCGTCTGAGGTGAATCCATTCCTATTCGACGTCTGAATTGCAATTCTTGATCTTTATACCATTTCATCATATCTGGTGTGCAAGAGGAGTGGACACTCGATAATGCCTGTTCAAAATGCCTCCATAACACTATATCAGCCTTTAAGTTCTCCCGTAATGCGAGCATTCCCGCTTCTCTACAAATGGCTTCGAGATCCGCTCCTACATAAAATTCAGTTTCTTTTGCTAATCGATCTAAATTCACATCTTTTCCTAATGGCATATCTCGGGTATGAATTTCTAAGATCTTTCTCCGGCTATCTTCTTCGGGAGGTGGGATATATACGACCCTGTCAAAGCGTCCTGGTCTGAGAAGAGCGGGATCAATCATATCAGGACGGTTTGTTGCAGCTAAAACAGCGACATCACGCAAAGGTTCAATACCCGCAAGTTCTGTTAAAAGCTGACTTATTACACGTTCATTGGCGCCAGATGAGCCAGATGATCCACGTTTTGCCGCTACTGCATCGATTTCATCAAAAAATATAAGAGCTGGAGCTGCAGTGCGAGCTTTCCTAAATATTTCTCTAATTGCCTTTTCACTTTCCCCTACCCACTTAGAAATCAATTCGGGACCTTTAACACTAATGAAATTCACCTGACTTTCCGTGGCAATTGCTTTAGCCAACAGTGTTTTACCTGTGCCAGGAGCACCGAATAACAAGACCGCTCGAGGTGGATGGATGCCAATTCGTTCAAAATTTTCTTTATGTTTGAATGGCCATTCTACAATTTCGATAAGTTCCTGTTTTACTTGGTCCATACCTCCAATGTCCGTCCATCGTACATTGGGAACTTCTATGAATACTTCACGTATAGCAGAGGGGTGAATTTCTTTTAAAGCATCTCCAAAATGACGGTCTTCAACTTCCAAATTGTCAAGTACTGCTGGTGGGATTGTATCATCGCTTAAATTAACATCAGGTAGAATTTCGCGTAATTTCCTCATTGCAGCTTCTCTACCTAGAGCTGCGAGATCTGCACCGACAAATCCGTGTGTAATAACGGCTAACTTCTTGATGTCAACTTTTTCAATACCTGGCATTCGTCTTGTATGAATTTGAAGTATCTCCAGTCTTTCATTTTGATCAGGTACCCCAATTTCAATTTCTCTATCAAATCTCCCTGGTCTTCGCAATGCAGGATCTACAGCATTAGGGCGGTTTGTGGCCCCAATCACAATGGTCTCTCCTCGACTTTCTAGGCCATCCATTAATGCAAGAATCTGGGCTACAACCCTTCTTTCAACTTCTCCCGTGACATCTTCTCTTTTGGGAGCGATAGCATCAATTTCATCAATAAAAATGATACTGGGTGCATTGTCTTCCGCCTCTTTGAAGATATCTCGTAAGCGCGCTTCACTCTCACCGTAAAATTTGGACATAATTTCTGGGCCCTGTATGGGAATAAAATGCGCATCAGATTCATTAGCAACTGCCTTTGCAATAAGGGTTTTTCCTGTTCCAGGAGGACCATGTAATAATACTCCCTTGGGAGGATCAATTCCTAATTTCTTGAAAAGTTCCGGGTGGTTTAGAGGAAGCTCTACCATTTCTCGAATTTTTTGAATGGCATCAGATAATCCACCGATATCCTCATAGCTTACTCCTGGCATACTGGTTTCTGTTTCAGAAACCGGTTTTTCTGAAACATTGAGCTTGGTTGTATCAGTAATAAGTACAATCTCTGCAGGAGTCGTAGAATTAACGACGAATGGAATAGACCGACCTAATATTGGAATTAGCACTGTGTCATTTTTAGAAACAGGATAGCCTAGTAGTTTCCTTTTTACAAAGGCTTCAAATCCATAATCTAAAGATATTTGACGAGTTGGTGCTATATTGACTGTTTTAGCAACTTTGATTTGGGCTTTACGTATACGGACGTTTTCTTCTAGAGATACTTTGGCATTTCTTCGAATGATCCCGTCCATGCGTACAATACCAGCTCCTTGATCTTCAATGTAAGCAGGCCAAGCTATAGCACCTGTTTTTTGGCGGCCTCGGATTTCAACAACATCCCCTGTTGTTATTCCAATTTCTCTCATGTTGATATCATCCATTCGAATCTTTCCACGGCCTACGTCCCTTTGTCGGGCTTCAGCTACTTTCAGTACTACTTCGTTTGCCAAGTTAATCCGCCAACTCACAGATTTATTGTGAAATTCTTATGCTAATCTCATTCAAAATTGTTATGTTTAATAATAGTTTTCTTTTGAAGATTCAAAAATACAACGAGTGGAATAATTTTTTTCCACGAAATCTTCCCCCAATCAATCCTCTAAGACGGAGATGAAAATGAAAATGTCTATTTAATAATCAATTATTGTCTGAAGTTCTACTTCACAATTATCAATTTCTTCTACATCGATAAGCCTTTGCTCAAACGTCTGAAGAACTTCATTGCCTTCTTCCGAATCAACAGTCTTTACGAAAAGTTTCATCGCCACTAATCCGAAAAACAAAGGTTCTTCTTCGTATTTTAGTATTTCTATCTCTAGTCCTTCAGATAGTTCACTTTTCGCTTTAGCTAACAGTTCCTCACGATTTGCCTCTGGAGAAGCAGGGTATACCTTTAAGATACTTAATACGTTAGACATGGCCGATCATCTTAACAATAAAGTCATTAAATCACGAAATATTAGTATTTTTGATAAATACAGAATTAGGGTCCAGAAAAACCACAATTAGGACAAATATAGCGATTTCCAAGTTTTCGACATCGCTCACATCGAATTATTGGTATCATTCCGCATGATGGGCAGGGAAAACGAGCTGTTCCATGTTCACTTGGCATAACTGCAACTTGACAAGGATTACAACGTTGCATTTTTATGTTTTCACTCATTCCATTAACCTCTTTGCCTATTTGCCTCGGATAAGAATACGATAATAAAAGCTTCTCTTAGGACTTGAGTATCGCTCCTAAATGTAAGTATTAATTCTTTGAATAATAGAATATTTCCTCTTTATTTATAATTAATAGTTAAATTGCCGTACCAACTAAGGATTTGTTCCTCTAAAGCTTGATAATTACAAAATGAAATTTAATCTATGCAACGATTCGATTGTAATTACTATTAAAACTTTTATTGACATATAAGACCATCTAGCATAATTAGATCGGATCTATCAAATGTGATGATCCAATATTTTGATTTTGGGATATTATAAGTAAAAAATAAGATAATATTATAGAACATCTAAAAGGTGAAAATTATGGCCACTTTTGAAAATATGACATTAGGGGATAGTAACGGATATAATTCAATGGATAAAGTTCAAAAAATCATTGATGGTCTTGGAACGGTAAAAGGAGTCAAAAAAGTTTTGTTAGTAAGTGAGGAGGGGTTTCCCATATTATCTGCGAGAACATTACCTATATCAGATGAAGTAGAGACAGTTGTATCAGCAATGGTAGCAGGTATTGTTAGTACATTCTCAAGTGCGTGTATCCAATTAAATTTGGGGGATCAGGTGGATTTTCTTCATGTTCAAACTCCCATTGGGTTAGGAATAATTTCAAAAGTACAAAGTACGATCCTTGTGTTAATAACAGATTCAAATGTAAAGTTGGGTTTAATGCATTATTTGGTTAGCTCTACCAAAATGAAGCTCTTGAAAACTCGAGACTTTTAATTTTTTATTATGTGAAAATATAACATCTTTTCGCATAAGGGATTGATAACTATCTATTATTTTATGGACAAATATGGACATGTATGGCCAAATAGGAAAAGAAGGTTTCAAGGGGAAGAGAGAAACAGATAGCTAGTTACTGAAGGAAAAGGGAAGAAGAGGGGATAGAGATTAAAAAATAGCATTAACAGATGATTGAACCGATCTCATGAGATTATAACACTAGCAACGAACTAGTTTACCTCTTGATACTAGACTAACGGCAAATAAGCAAATTTGATTTGGATCACGGGGTTTAATAGGTTTATAAGCAGAAAAGCTCCTAATCAATCAAGAAAGTTATGCGAGGATAGCAGGTACTAGTAAGGATGGTCAGGGTTGTTCCGTACACGAGGGTACAAGTACGAATTAAAAGTAAATAATAAGGAACGGACGCTACTAGCTAAATGTGCAGGTATATCGCGATTTGCTTGGAACTGGGGATTAACCAATCGAAAAAAACGCTATCGAACGTGAATAGGTGCTGCTCGTTATACTAATGCCATGAAACAACATAAAGAATTAAATCGCTTGAAACAAACCGATTTTCCCTAGATGTATGAGGTCTCGAAATACGTTCCGCAAGAAGTACTCCGCGACTTAGATCGTGGCTATCAGAATTTCTTCACCAATCATCAACAAAGAAAAAGGAAGCAAACCACCCACTATGTCGGATTGCCCAGATTCAAGAAAAAGGGCAAGTGTAAGGACAGCTTTCGATTGACTGGAGTGGCTCGCCTTTTTCCAGAGGTAAAACAGGTGCAATTACCTCGTCTGGGAAAATTACGGCTAAAAGAAAGGCCAAATTTACTCTCATCAGCACGGATACTGAGTGTCACGGTTTCTCGGACTGCGGATCACTGGTATGTAGCTCTTACCGTGAAAGAGGAACAAATTGATCGTGAACCCAATGAGGATCCACTTGTCGCCTTGGATAAAGGATTAACCGTCTTTACAGCTTTATCTTCTGGAATCCCAATCGCACGACCTAATTTTCTCCTCCGTCAAGCTCGGAAACAGCGTTGCTTATCGAAGGCTCATTAGCGGAAACCGAACAGCTCAAATAATAAACGGAAATCAGCCCTCCGTTTAGCGTGATTTTATCGTCGAATTACCAACCAACGACATAATTTTTTGCATCAAACCTCAACTTATCTGGCTAAAAACCACAGCTTGATAGTTACTGAGGATTTACATATCAAAGGATTAATGCAAAATAAAAAGCTCAGTAAATTTTGGGCCGATCTTTCACATGGTCTGTTTCAGCGTTTCCTCGCATATAAGGCGCCTTTATGTGGTTCCATGGTGATTGAAATCGATCGCTGGTTCCCTTCCTCGAAATTATGCTCGAATTGCCTTTATTACCGTCGGGATTTGACGTTAGCTGATCGGATCTTTCATTGCCCGTTATGTGGGTTGATATTAGATCGCGATCAGAACGCTGCACTTAATGTTGTCAATTATTATGTTATTTATCAGTATCAACTCTTTCCGGTCGCCGAGAGTTCTGCGGAGACCTTAAACGCCTGTGGAGAGGTGGTAAGACCTGTATTTCAGCAGGCACGCGTCGATGAATCAGGAAGAACAGCTCCAAGGCCTGTTTGTAATAATTTTTCCTAATTATTTTTAACAGTCCTATTTGGGTAAGTCTATCAGAACAGCAATCTTAGGTTCCCTCCTCAATTTTATTAACTTAAAATCTGGCACCTCCTAGTGACACTTCTATTCTCCTAATGATAAAATTTGTCATGTTTGGTGAGTTTACATTGACATTAGACGAATCACAAATACAACTATATCCAGTCCCTTGTACGTCGGGTATGGAACCGAATTGCATTCTTGATCCAGATCACCCATGCTGTGAGAACATAAAACGAGAAATTATTGAGTTTAAGAATGGGATAATGATAAAACAAGGGAACTCTGCAATTGTATCACTTAAATTAACATTTAATGATCCTGTAGAAGCGTTCATTTTTGACCATATCCAGAATGAATTATGGCGAAATCCTGGTCCTCATGTCAAAGTAATTAGAAGTCCAGAAGAAGGCTATCAAATATCCTTTTTTCTTACAACAGAAATGGTAAAAACTAAGGATCAGAGAGAGAGATTAATTGCTTATTGGGATGATTTTGCAATTAATATACGTCAAGTCTTGACTGATGGGAAAATGGCGGTTAATAAATTTGTCAGAAATCGTTCAGAATTCTGCAGATTAAAATGAAAATACGTTATCTTCCATAAGTTGAAGATTTCTAAAAAATAAAGAAAAAAGAGGAGGGATAATAATATCCCTTAGTTTAAAGCAGTATGGACGGAAACATCGTCAATAGCAACATTTAAATTTGCATCAGCTATCACTCGAATACCAAAACTCCCAACCATTGTAGCTGCCCAGGTTCCGCTAAATTGGGACAAATCAATCGTTACATGAACCCATCCACTATCAGCGGATCGAAGATCTACTGCAATGTCTTCTATTTCATTTCCAAGAACATTTTGACTTTCTTGTTCCAGAGTTTCGCCATCGTACATTGCCAGTACAAGATAAAGATCGGGGTCAGTAGCTCCACCTGCTACAGCGGTTCCACCATCAATTTTTATCCAAAAGCTTAATATTGGAGTTGCTGCTACATCCCATTCTTCAGGGGAGAGTGCTTTAGTATTTTGATTGTCTTGCCACTGATCGCTTGTGTCTGCATTACTTCGGAAATAGATTACATCATCCTGATTCGCATTGGCACCGTTGTGATCTATCTGAGCTCCTGCTTTCCCTGCATGAGTTGAACGTGTTTCGTCAGTAGAATATAACGTATCACTTCCAGTTGCAGCTCCACCATTTACTTTTTCTGCGTACCAGAATCCATCAGTAAAGTCAATTAACATATCAGAATCAGTTAATGTTGCAGCGTGATCCATATCAACATCAGTTTCAGCTATAACAACATCTGGACTGCTATCGAAATTGAGAGTTATTGATAATGTCTGTACTTCAGAAATTTGTTGTGCTACATCTGTTGTCTTAAAAACCAAGCTCACAGGAGCGGCTAATCCTATTTCAACATTTCCTGAAACACTCCAACCAGTTAAGGAGATAATTCCTTCAGAAAATGTATCTGCATCAGATCCTGAATTTTGAACCGAAACAGTAATTTGATCTATTAGGCCATCGCTGTTACGATCAGCGGCAACTGCACTCACAAACTCAACTTTAGCGGTTCCTCCAATCATTGGAAGAACAACAACGAAAAGTACTGCACCCGCAGCCACAGCTAAGCCGATTAACAAGATAGCTGCTAAAATCGGGGACACCGCTCGTCTTTTGCGGTATATTTTTACTAGATTCATAATATTCATCTACTTGAAATGTATTTCGAATTTAATTTTTTAAAGTAATAATTCGACTTAATGTGTAAACATAGTATTCTCATACACATATTCGCGTAGGGTCATCATACCAACGCAATTATTTAAGCATTTCAAAATAACTAGTCTTCATATTATAACCACTTCTGAACAAAGTCTACGCAGATTCTTTTTTTTCTTATAAAATATCTGGAAATAACTTTTAATTGCCTTAATTGAAGTTTCATAAGATATTCCCTTAAGTCGTAACACAAGTTAAAATTTGTCGGACAAAATTCATCACAGGCGATAGGGAAGATTAAATGTTACTTCGAAAAATCAGGGTACGGAATATTGATTCGGATAACTTATTATCATAATTAAACTAAATTAGGTCTAAAGGTGCTTTTCAAGAATGGTGAGAAGATTTTCTAGCAAAGTTCAATTTCTAATGCTTACTTTCTTATTCTTTGTAGTGCTTTTCCCCTTCACATTTCAAGCATCCTTAGCGCATATTTCTATGACAACCGATGTGGAAATTACTAAAATTGCAATCTTTTATGGCTCAGATAACGATAAACGACTTAGCAATGAACTAGTCTTAAATGCAGAGATCAAAGTGGATTTCTATAATATAACTGCTGTATTATCCAATTCTACATTTGATTTTGACAATCAAAGTGTAAGGGCTATTTGGTGGATCAATGAACTACAATTACCCATTGATTTCGGTTTTGTAGGTGACTTAGTTACTTGGATTCAAAGTGGAAAGGGATTATTTGTCCTAAACAAGTTCTTTGATAGAACACCTAGCACCGAATTACAGAATTTAGGTATAACAAGCTATTGGCCTGAAGTCTATCCGATAAATCAAAACTCTCAAGTTCACAATATTCATATTATTAATGAAACGCTTCCTTCCCTAGGACTCGATCAATTAGCATATAATTTCACTGGAACTTCTTCTTGGGTTGGTTTACACGACGAAACAGTAGTACTAGCTGAAATCGACCATCCTGAAAATGAGCCTTATCTTTCAAAATTGAAATCGGGTCTATGGTTAGTTCGAAACAAAGTGATTGTAGGTAGTTTTTCTCCTAGTGTCGCATTAGCTCAAGATACAAATGATTTTAGATTAATGGGAATAAATTATCCTGTTGCTGATGATTTAATAGATGTCTTAGGAGATATTGCTCTCTTAACCACAGAAACATTGTCAAATCCCTCAGGAATGGTTCAGTTTACAGGGATTGAGCAGTTAGCTACAGTTGGGATTATCTCTATTGGACTCGTTCTCTCGTTCATTGGTTTGGTAAAATTTGGTATCCTTTCAAGAATTCGTGAGTTGATCACAGGAGCAACAATAGGAATTTTCTTCTTTATTGCACATATAGCTTATTCTCCTCAGAAAAGAAGATTAAATGAAGATGATTTATTGGATAATGAAATGCGGATGCAAATAGTTGGATATTTAGAAGAGAAGGGAGAACAAGGAGCCCATTTAAGAGAAATACAGCGTACTCTTGGATGTGGAATATCATCTCTCTTATGGCATTTACAAGCGTTAGATGACTTCAATCTAGTAACACATCATAAAATTGGAAAATATCATATTTTCTATTTAACAGGGGAAGAGTCGGTGCAAATATCAGAAATTGCCTTAGCTTTAAAAAGTGAAGTGGCTAAAGAGCTTTGTAAAGTATTATTACAAAACAGTAATCCACTTTCTTTGTCAAAAATATCCTCTGAAATTAATGTGCATCATTCGAGTGTTCAACATCATATCAAAAGGCTTTCTGATTTAGGAATAATTATGATAATTAAAGAAAAGAAACGCTCTTCTTACATTATAAATCCGAATCGAGTAGAATCTTTGGATAAGGTACTGGAGGCGAACTAAATGGGTTTCAAAAGCTCACTTATTCGATTTTGCATTC
>DXJL01000173.1 GCA_019057635.1 Candidatus Heimdallarchaeota archaeon | reverse complement strand
CGTGTTCCAAATTCCATGGGAATGGTGGATACTAGTAGAACGTGAGGACCAAAAACTAAAAAGCCAATTAACACAAGCCTGGGTACACCTAATAACCAATCTAAAGGCGGAATAAATAGGTACGCCAACAATGACAGGCCTAAGGCACCGAAAAGTACTGTGACAACGGGCATTCGTCGTTTTCTAAGGTATTTGTCTGAAAACCATGCACAGACTAATGCTCCTATTATTCCCCCAATCGGAAACGCAAGTGTTTTCCAGAGTGGGAAAAAATCATCATTTTGGACTTCCGTTGCAATCATATAAGGTAACCATTCGGTGATCCCATATCTGACAATATTGAGACAGAAAAGACCCAATGAAGCAAACCAAACGGTTCTATTACGAATGATTGATCCAAATGTGTATTCAAATCCGAGATGAGTATCAGCTCTTGCTTCGGTGACTGCTGTTTTTCCTGTATCTTCTTCTTCAATTGTAGGTAGGCCGATTTCTTCTGGGGCATTTCTTACTCGAAGATACATATGTATTCCTGAGGCTAACATTACCGCTCCAGCTGCCCAGAATGCAAATCGCCAGTCTAAACCTAGTGTGACGATTAGAAATGTCGCTAATATCCAAGAGGCTGCCCCTCCTACTTGATAGGAGGTTCCTAATCGACTTGACCAGCGACCTCGTTCTTCAGCGGGATACCAATTTGCTACTGTTTTGACTGAAGGCGCCCAACCCATGGCTTGGAAGAATCCATTCATTCCCCATAAGAGCATCATCATCCAAACTAATCCATTTGAAAAACCCATCAGTAAGTTTATACTAGCAGACACAATTAATCCGAAGGATACGAGCTTTCTTGCTCCAAATTTGTCTCCTAATATCCCATTTACAAATTGTCCACCTGCATATGTTATGAAGAATAGGGTTCCAATTAGGCCTAATACCTGGGTATCTATTACTGGGTATTCAGTTTCAATGAAGCTCTTAGCTATTCCAAAGTTAACCCGTCCAAGATAATAGGTCAAATACGTTACCCAGACGGTGATAAAAATTCGTGTTCGCCATTGCTTCCACATTTGATCTGTATCAGCGTTCATTATTTCACTCATTTCAATTCACATTATTCCTTTTCGCTCATAAAAGTCCTTTTTTGATCATTTCCTTGGCATATTCAAAATCTTGGACGGTATCCATCTCCACCCATTGATTCTGGATATCAACAGAATGGATGGGATATCCTCTCAATATTAATTCAAGAATCATGTCAGTTAAATAGGCAAAATCCATATTTGTGGCATCATGGAATCGTCCTGTATATTTGGTCCACTTATTTTCCCTCATCCTATGATAATTTCTTCGTAGAATCTCTGCTCCTTTTTTCGTAAATTTTTTCAATCCTATTGATTCCCCATGAGCGGGATCTGGATTGAAAAATTTCGAAAGATGGGTAATTAGGCCATTTTCTACTACAGCGAGTTCAGCTTCATCTGTTGGATGATCTGTTCGTCCTTCATATCGTTCTCTCCATGCTGTATCGACAACTATCGATATATCATGAGGAGAATCCAAGAGTTTCTGTACCACATCACTTGTATAGAGGATGTCACAATATGAAACAATAAACCCGTCATCCATGAAATCCTCCGCTAACATCAGCGAGGAGAGGATATTGGTATCCCAACATTTATCATTGTCAAAATAAGTGACGTTGGGGATAGTAAACTGCTCTTTCTTGTAACCCCGCACAATGGCAAACTCTTCGATGCCACAGGCTCTTTGAGCATCCATTATTCGTTCTAAAATTGTTTTTCCTTCTATTTCTAGAAGTGTTTTGGGGGTTTCCAGAGTGAGAGGGCGTAATCGGGAGCTTGGTCCAGCTGCAAGTATTATTGATTTCATTAAAATCCTTCTTGTTATTAATTGAGTTTTTTAGTTGCGAAGATACGCGATTTTCCCTCCTCTTGTAGGCAATATATTAAAATATTGACGATATTTCACACAGATTTGTAGGAAAATTTGTTGTGGTACTGTGGTCTTCATTAAAAAAGTTGTTTCGGGATCCAAGACTTATTATTATCTTGTCAGGAGCTACCGAATTAAAAACTCCGTTCAACAAGAGATTATCAAACGACTCTCTCCTGAAGAAGCTAATGACCCGACTTTCATCACTGACTTTCTGAATCAGAATCCTAGCTATCAATCTAGTGGGTATAAAGCGATTATTCTTGCTGCAGGTAAATCAATTAGGCTATATCCGTATTCACAAGACCTTCCCAAACCTTTAGTTCCAATTGGAGGACAACCTGTGCTTAAATATATTATTAGTTCCCTTAAACAGTATGGAATTCATGATATTGTAGTTGTTACAGGTTTTCAAGATCAGAAGACTTACGAGGTGTTTAATGGAGAAGTTCGTTTTATTTATAATCCATTTTTTAGTGTTTCGAGTATTCTTGCAAGTCTATCTCTTGCGATTAACGAGATGGATTCCCCTCTTCTCATTCTCTATGCTGATATACTCTTTGATCCTACCATAATTGGTTCTCTTATGCATGATCAGGATGATATTTCACTCGCAATTTCTTCCTCTGATCGTGATACAGAAGCTGAAAAGGTGATTATTGAGAACGGGACTGTAATAGAAATTGGAAAGGATATTCTTCCCAGTTCCTCATCCGTATTCGAATTTGCTGGAATAGCACGATTTAATCAAGAAGGGGCAAGAGTCCTTTATGAGACCATTGAAGAACTATCGCGTGAGGAGGGGTTTTTAGATATGCAGCTTCCTGCAATTATTAATCGATTGATTATGAAAGGACACAAAATTTATACCAAAACTATTGCTACGGATTATTGGATTGACATCGATTTAGATAAAGATGTTCAACGTGCAGAGAAGGAAGTACTGCCTAGAATCCAGAAAAAGAAGAAAAATTAATTCGGATTACACGATCAGGCGAACGGAGTCTATTATCTTAGCATGGTTCAAATAAAGAAGTGTTGTAATCGTTTTCCCATCTCGTATTTCTCTGTTCTCTAACATCTGAAAAGCTGACGTAAGAGAGATTTTTTTGACTTCTTGAATTTCGTCAGAGTCAACGGAAATATCTAAGGGTTTTAGATCGGTAGCAATACATATCCAAAGAATTTCGTTTGAATAATGAGGAGAAGGTCTAAGACTGTAAACAGGTTTAACGTTTCCAGTATGACCAGTTTCCTCTTTCAATTCACGAAGCGCAGCTGACTCTACTGGCTCTTCCGAGCGGATTTTCCCTGCAGGAAATTCATAAGTGAACTCCTTAATAGCGTGACGATATTGCTGAACCAAGAAAACCTCCCTTTCATTAATAAAAGGAGCAATGACACACACTGAAGGAAAATCGATCCATATTCTCTCTTCTATCTTCCCACTCGGCATACGAACTGTATCAACCTGAACACCAATCGATTTTTTCTTATATTTCAGTTTTTCAGTTAAGATTTGTTCACCTTTTTTCATTTCATTCATACTCCCAAAATGTGGTTTTAATTCACTTCACTAAAATACTGCAATTAATACTCCTATAAGGATGAATAAAGTACCGCTTACAAGGGTTATTGTTCGTTTTGGAATACGATTAGCAATTTGATCTCCTGCGAAAACCCCAACACCGTTAACTAGCCCTAAAGCAAGTAATGCTCCAAAAAAAACGCCTATTGGATGATAACTGGTAGCTAGCCCTAGAGACATGATCATTGTTTTGTCTCCAAGCTCAGCGAAGAATATAAATGAAGCACTTTTTAAAAATGCTCCTTTTCTTACAGTACTATCTAGATAGAGATCACAATTATCCATTTGTGAACAATTTTCTTTTGGGTGCTCACATAAATCGAGTGAAACTGCACAGATCCGAATACCATCATTTTCTTTTTTAGATAATTCATTTATTAGGAAGAAAATGCCTCCAAATATAAATAAAACAACAATTAAAGGTTTTAATACCTCTATTTTGACAGTGTTTTTCAAAATCAATCCGAGAGTGACAGATATTAATGTTACTGCAAACAATCCTAGTAAAACACCCATGTACACTCTTCTGGGTGCACGAAATCGTAATCCTAAAGTGAATGCTGTCAACTGTGTTTTATCACCCAATTCCATCAAGAATACTGCCACCAATGCAATAACGAATGCTTGAGAAATATCAACCAGAAACATATTAATTTTTCCCGTAAATCACTTTAAATAATCAATTCGCTTTGTATGGATTTTATAACATAATTAACGTGCTTAACATTCAAATTCTAAGGAAGAAATGAGGTAAAAGGACATTTAGTTGTGTTTTTCGTCAATTATTGTAAAAAAAATAATAGTTTTGATATACAGGTTCACAATTTTCAGTAATTTTTTGCGAAAATATCTACTTCTAAATGTTCCATAGAATTTGAAACACTCTCTTTCCTCGCGGAGGCTTACTTAGTATAACTAAGTAGTCCATTATCTCGATAGAAATGGTAGTTCAGGTAGCTGTTACAACCTTAGCACTTGACTCATTTTCAAGGTATTCAAAGATTTATAGGAATAATCTCTCTAGTTTGTATACTTTTCCTTGCAGCCTCCACAAGTTTTAGAACATTAATCCCATCATCCATCGATACCTGAGGAATTGATTTGCCTTTGATACAATCCGAAAGATTCCATATCTCTTGAAGAAGAGGTTCTCCATATACTTTGAT
>DXJL01000172.1 GCA_019057635.1 Candidatus Heimdallarchaeota archaeon | reverse complement strand
ATGAAGGTGGGAATGATAAGGTATCTTATGTTATATGGACTGCCATCCCAAAGGAAATAGAAATTGTAGATCTAGCTCAACGACCCGGTAAAAATTCAGATAAAACCCTTCTGACTCTCGAAAAAAATAAGCGAGCATGGGATCTGTCCGAAGCACCAGAGAGACGTGCATTCTGGGGACCTTCTGAAGGGTCTCTCTTAACTCAAGATGCATGGGAAAGGTGGAATAGAACTCTTCACTGGATTCTTTATGATGATATTCTTGGAAATGCTTCCATTACAGTTAATGTTTCCGATTTAGACAATATGAGTGTTCCAAATGCACGAGTTAACTTAATTAGTTCACGAAATGCCTCATTCTTTTGGAGTCAGAATACTTCTGCTTCTGGGTCTACAAGTTTCATGAATATTCCTTTTGGATATTACAACATAACTGTGGAATTTGAGGACACTTTAAATGATACTTTTGTGTTTCAGGAAATTGCAGGAGAACGGACATACTATATAGAACCTGAATTGATATTTACAGTTCAGATCGCTGAATATATTGATAATTTTTCTCCCATTGTTGAAAATATCATATTTGATAAAGATTTAAGTGGGGGAACATTCTATGCTGATGTAATTGATGATAGTACCATAACTAGCGTTTATCTAAATATAACTGCAATCAACATAAGTAATCAAGCAGTAGAAATCCCGCCTGAAAATTTTACAATGGTTCCACTTGTAGGTCATACTTATTTTAATGATACTGCCTTGGATCCCCTTAGTCACAACCAAGTTAAAGTGTTATACAATATCATAGCGATAGATATGGCTAACAATATTAAAGTTACTCCTATTCAATCTTTTACTTTAGGTGATGCACAAGCTCCACTTATCCACGAATATAATGTCACTGATTTCAAAAACGGAACACTTGAATTTTATGCAAATATAACTGATGATCTGAGCTTTGTTGCAGATCCTGTAATATTACAAATTAATGATAGCTTCGTTGATATGCATTTAAATGACTTTGGTTATTGGGTTTATCGTACACAGGCCTATTATAATATAGTGCTGAATTATACAATATATTCGGTATCAGACAGTGTAGGAAACGAAAATGGGTCAAAGATTGCTCCATTAAACCCACCATACAGATTAATTTCTCCTAAAGATGAAGTAGCTCCTCTTATTTGGGGTGTGAGTGACAGTTTCAATTCTCATGAAAATGGTTATGTGGAAATCTTCGCTTATGTAGAAGATTGGAATGATCAATATCAAAGCGGTTTGAATGCTAGTGAAGTTGAGATTATCCTTTCAATAAATGGGATGAATTATACCTCACCGATGGTTGCTATAGAAAACATTCGATTCTATTTTGAGTATACTTTTTACTATAATGACACAGTGTATTATTGGATTAAAGCGGTTGATTTAGCCAGTAACCAAGAACCAGGTTTTCAACATGGTCCATTTTTGATTAATGATAATGCTTTTCCCCAAGTTACATTCGGTGCAGTAGAGTTTGGAAATGGGACAGTCGAATTTAACACAACAGCAACTGATTGGCCAGATAATGCAACATCGGTTACCCTCTATTACACTCAGAATTATTTCGGTACATGGTCCAATGTTTCAATGACAAGCATTAATGAGAATTTTTACCTTTATGAGGTGCATGATTTTGATTTTAGACTTCAAGATGTCTGGTATTATACAACTGCTCTTGATTCTGCCTTTAATTTATTTGAACCTACTCCAGATCAATATCAAAAAATCGAATTAATCGATCTAATAGCTCCTGATGTCTTTTTCGTCATAGAAAATTCCACAGTTATTGATGGGAGGCTTTCAATTACTACTTGGGCAACTGATCTATATGGTGACACTCGTGACATTAACAATACGTTCTACATTAATTTCACACGACAAGGGATTACTACTCAATATGAAATGAATTATGATTCATTCTATTTCCATACATTTGATCAAACGTTTAATTTTGGGGAAGAAATTACTATCGAAATATGGACAACAGACAATGAAGGGAATTTAGGAACAAAAAACCGTACCATCACCATAGGTGATTCTGCTGCTCCCAAGATACTGAAAACTGGAATTGATCAATTTCAAAATGGCACTGTAACTTTTTGGGCGGAAGTAGTGGAATATGCAACTGGAAGTGGCCTTCCTGTAGATCATTCCTCTATAACTCTTGAATATGTTTTTATTTCAATTTTTAATGAGACATTGTCTTGGAATGGATCAGAAAACATATATACCTATACTGTTTCAGGTTTTATACCTGGAAATGCTTTTAATTATCGGATAAGTGCTTATGATAATACTAATAATACTGCAACCACTCTCTGGACAATGGAAATAATTCCAGACGAAACTCCTCCAATCTGTAATGATTTTGGTTACAGTGAGACCTTAATTAACCATTCTTTCACTCGTCTTGATTTCTGGGTTGACGCAATAGATCCCTTTGGCCCAATTGTTGGAGTTGATATCTCTATTAATTACTTCAATGGCACTTCTTGGATATCAACAACGGGAGGAATGATTGGTAATGGTCCTGACTATTCTTATTCAATCCATTTACATTGTAATCGCACTTTCAATTATTCTATCCAAATTTACGATGGTGAACCAAATATTATTCAGGTTGGCAATACAAGTTTGAGATCATATTGGGGTCCAGTAATCATTGATGCTAACATTGTACAAAAGACAGATAATACGATAATGGTCTGGGCAAGTATCTCAGATTGGGGGTCAGGAGTAGGAGAAGTTATTCTGGAATATGAGTTTATACTCCAAGGAGGACAAGCTGCTCGTGTACAGGTTGAAACAGTACCAATGGAGTTCAATGGTACTTTATATATTTCCACACTTACATTCTCGAAGGCGGGGGCGTTAAGTTGGACTATCATTGCAAAAGATAATTTAAATTCATTCATTGCGACAGAATCATCTCTTCAACCATTTTTTGTGTCTCTACCCACCGAGTCAGTGAATTGGGCGGATCTTCTGCCTGTAATCATCGCTGTAGCAATAATTCCTTTAGTTATCGCTTTCACTATTGCTAGCTTGAGAAGAAGACGATCTCGAAAAATTCAACAGCAAAAGCAAATAGAAAGGGCAATTGCAAAGCGTTTTTCTGATATTTTAAGTATACGTTCAATAATTTGTCGAAATAACCATGGACTTCCTTTTTATACCACAACTTTCTTAGAAGAAAGTCAAGATTTGGATTTAACTGCGGGTCTTGCTTCGGCTGTATCTAGTCTTGTATCTGAAGTATCACAAAGACCGATGAAAAAAGGAGAATTCGGTCTAATAGAACGTGAAGGTTTTAGTATACTATCTCATCATGGTGAATATTCTACAATTAGTTTGGTTTCTGAAGGAAAACTAAGCTCATACATGAGAGAAAGGATGACCATACTTCACAATGAACTTGAATCTCGTTTCACTCAAGAACAACTTGAGGATCCCGTGTTTGGTGATCATCCTGAACTTATTCAAGGATTAGTTTATAAGTACTTGAAGGTGGGTTTACTTAGTAACTTGACTATTGATTGTCAGCGTTTCAAAGAGCATGAGAAGGATTTCAGTGAAGATGAAAGAAAATTCATTAACTATCTTGCTGATATACCACCACTTAGCGATGGTCGAATTTCATTTTACATAACGACATTTACCTCCTCCATTACTCGTCATGGAGCGTCCTTGGCATTAGCCTACACGCTGTTAGAAAAATGCTTCAAACTAAGAATTGTCTATCCTATCATATTTTGAGATGAAAAAAAAGAGTTGCTCCCCTGAATTATGATCTCAACGCCATCGTTTGAGAGTCGGGAGGAGGAATTCGAGATAATTTTTCGCTTCTTCCATAGGCATATTTCGAGATTTTGATGTAGAAGCAACCGTTTGCTCAATCATTTCCTTAATACTAATTTCAGGTTCAGTAAATATCCCAGTTTCGAAACAATCACAGCAATAATCGTTACATAACGTTCCATCTGCTTGAGTACCTTTATCATCAGGATTTTCAAGGGAAATAGCGCAGCTTTGACATATTGGTTCTGTTGGTTTTTTAAAAGTCAATTTCCGTCATCTTCATCTATCCCTGTTTGTATTTTAAAACTATATATCGTGGTAAAAATCTCAATACTATTTTAATCAAGGATTTTCACGAGTAAATTATGTAGGGAAGCCATATTTAAGCAATGATTTAAGCAGACATCAACAATCTTAGAATTTGTAAAAATAGTAGGCTCAATAGATGGAGAAATAGCATAAAGTCCATTAAAAAGGAGATATTTAGCTCTTGGGTGAGAATTATCAAATCCTAGTGGTGTTCGTTTATAATGTATTCCTCCAATATTATAGTTTAACCCATTGAGAGACTCGATAACTGTTTCTATCTCCTCACCTTGTTTTGAAACTACTATTTCTCGGTATTTGTCAAGAGATAATTTATCAAAACGGTGTAATCCGCCATAAACCCATCCACCTGAAGCATCGAATCCTATGAAAAAACCAGGATGGTTTATCTTCTTCCCTGTTCCTTCCCAAAAGACTGTACGAAGCCTTGTGTTATAGGGAGTTTTATCTTTTTTAAATCGAATATCTCGATGGATTCGCATTATGGAACCAGAGCCGTTTAGCCGTAAATCATATCTGATTTCCGTGGATATGTTTTCTTGTAAACTTTCACCCAACGTAACAACAAATGATTTTGCAGGGTTAATGATATACTCTTGATATTCCTGCTTATGGTTATTAAACCATTCTCGGTTGTTATTTAGTTTTAACTTAGTTAAGAAATCCAATGTTTCCTTGGGAAACCCTGAAAAATTATTTAGATCCTTCATTGACATTCAAATATAATCATTGATATCTTTCTTACCATGTAATAATTGGGGGAGGCAGCTAAAGCAGGTCCAAGTATTTTTCTGTTTGTAAGAAATTGAGATCAATGGTATTTCGTCTTCAGATGTTTCGCAGCAGACACATTTTGCTATCGTTTGATTCTGATTTGTCATCGTTCTTCACTCTAGTATGTGATTACTCGTAGTTTACCCTTTTATCCTGTCATTAAATAAGTAACTTCCCGATTTACAGAATCACATTCTTGATACTTGTCTATTATTTGTGTAGAGATTGATCGTTAAAGTGGAACGAAACATTTAATAGGAGATCTTTCAACTAGGTGAGGCAAATATGATCAAACAATTCTCGAGATGACTGTTTTCATTTCGATAAATTTAATTCATTGGAGGTAAAAATATTACCCGTTTGTCGCTCGTGCCATAATTATGTAATGAAGATGGATAAATCTCATCCTTGTCCTCATTGCGGGAATGAAGAACCGCTTACAAAAGATCGCGAGATTAAATCTGTCATTCCAGATGATTTAATGCATAATTTTGGAGAAGATCTTACTGATTTAGCAAATAGAATAAGTTCACTAAGCTTTGAAGAAATGTATGGGGATTTCGCTTCTCTTCCAAAAATTTCTAATCTAATAAGAAAGGATCTTGGGGCAGAGAAAGTTCAGTCTAGATTGGTGTCCCAAAACCTACCCCTTGAATTTCTATTTCCTCACCTTGAAAATGCGACCCTTGATCCTGCTTCATTGAAAGTGTTCTTCCAATTAGCAATCGAGTACCAGATAATTCTAAAAAATGCTTCTACTTTTCAGGAGGGGATGTATCGGTGGAGTCTACTTCTTCCTGATCGTCTACAGAAATTTGGATTGACTCTCGACGCTTGGGATAAAATCAGTAGTGTTGGAGACAACGATCCAATAATCCAAGGCGAATTAAGGAAAATCATGAATATGATTAATGATCCTCTATAACTTACATCTCTGCTCTTTCTCTTTTAAATGTCAATTTTGAGGATCTAGATCTTTGCTAAGCATGGAAAAAAAGAATCAACCTGAATCCAGAGATATTCATACTTTATGAATATATCTACTTAACTAGGTTAATTTAGATGTTATTTAATGACTTTAAACTTCTCGTTAGATGGATCGTTTAGAATTTTTGTTCTTTCAGCTTCAAATTGCTCTTGGGTTAATATTCCCTTTTCTTTTAGCGCCCCTAGCCTTTCTAGTTGACTGATACGATCTTTTGAACGAAAGTTTCTATCAATTGAAGATGAAATCTCTTTATCAACGATAATGGCACCCTTTCCCATACTATATGTGAGTAATAACAATAGAAATCCAACAGCTACCAAGATAATCCCAATTACGATCAATAATGGGGTTACTAATCCAGGGTTGTCAATGAAAATTTGTGCACCTACTCCTTCTATAGTCATAGAATTCACAACCTCAGGAAACACCAGAGGAATCCAAGATAATGCCAAAATTATCCCACCCGCAAGTGCTAAGGCAAACCCTGTCACTCCAAGTGTAAACATTATTAATCCAACGAAAAATCCTCCAATCCCTCTATATCCCAATTTTATCAAACTTGCACTATCACTCATAATAAATCACATTTCGAAAAGTTTCTCTCATGATAGAGTTAATAAATTTGGTGTATATATTATAATTGATCTAGTGACATGACCTGCTCTCTGCCTAGCTGTTTCTTTCAATCAACCCTAATAGCTACTTGAAATATTATAAGAAAGATCCAATTTCTTGCTATTACTTGCCCTAGAGGAATTAAATTTGGTTTTAGAAAACCACCCCTTATGATATAAAGAGAAGAGTTTAGAGACAAAAAATACTCTGAATAACATACTGCGAGGGGTCAACACTGTTGTCGGATAGATTGACAGATATGGACATTTATAGACAAATAGGACAAGAAGACATTAAGGAAAGAAGAGAAATAGAAGGCAGAATATCTTAGGAGAAGGGGGTAGAGATTAAATACATGATTAACAGAGTGTTCAATCGATCTCATGGGATTATACCTAAAATGACGCGCTAGGTAACGTCTTGATATGAGAATAACGGGAAACAAGCAAATTTGTTGTAGATTCCAGGGCTTAGTAGGTTTATAAGAAGAAAAGCTGCGAATTAATCAGGAACGTCATGTGTATATCCTGTCGCCGAGAGTTCTGCGGAGACCTTAAACGCCTGTGGAGAGGCGGTAAGACCGGCATTACTGCTGGCTCGCGTCGCTGAATCAGGAAGAACAGCTCCAAAGATAGTTAAGAATAATCTTTCCAAATTATTCCTTGCTGTCCATTTTGGGTAAGTCTTTCAGAACGGTGAGTTATCAGAATGAGGATCGAATATTGAAGTACATAACATCATAAAAATACTTCAATTGAATAAAATGATCAAGTTTGTCTTCGTATTGAAGTCTTTCCGATTTATCCTGATTTTCGGAGAAAGAATTCTCCTCTTTCTTACATTCTGCAAACAATTGATCGTAAAATGCTAATCGATGATCTAGATTTTCCCAGAAATCTGGATTAAACATAAAAAATTTCCACTTCCATATTTATCAAGTGACCAATACGTATACACCTTAATAAACTAGAATGAAACAATACTCCGCAGGGGATTATTCTCTGATGATTTATCTAGAGAAAAGAAAAAGCTGAACGGCTTTATTACCTAACTAGTGATGAAATTGATTTCAAAATAGAACAGAATCTTCTGGGGCTTTTTAATCCTTCGGGTAATGTAAGAGAGAGATGAGTTTTTAAGGTTTTCCATCAGAGTATCCTCCGTTTGGCAATCTAAACATAGACATTTGCTTAACGAGCCATTCGATTGATATTATCCATCTAGATTAATATGAGCAAATAAATGTGCATTTATTGGTGATAGTCCAATTGAGAAGGAAAACAGATTACAATGACGAAGTCCCCCTACGACCTCGCAAACTGTATGTATATTAGTTAAACATGACTAAATTTGTCAGACAACTATTTAGCAAATAGTTCTGGACAGGATGAGTCACACATTCGCTATCCGGCAGGTGAGCAACAAGAGAATGGTTGCTTTCCATTGGGACTACTTGAATCGGATCTTCTTGGGATATCCCAAACACTGATGATTTTGATTTTCCTGCTCTCCTGATGAATAGATACTCATGATTTCGAAAATATTCGAACATGAAACATTATTGTGATTTTTTAGCTTTTTTCTTTCTCGAGTGATAAATGATTATTGTAAAGACTGACATTGCGAGAATAATTCCCAGACTAAAGCCGTTAGTGCCTACAGATGTTGTAGTCAACGTTGTCGTTGGAATTAATGATTCAAGATAGGTAGTAAAGACGGTAATTGTTTCTGATAAGAAAAATATGATATGAGGATTCTCTGGATTTCGATCTGTACCTACATTAGGAATTTCTGCTAGATCTGAAGCTGTCCAATAAAATAAAATGATAATTGGTTTAATATTAGGATTTAGTGTCAATGTGAAATTATATACATCAACTAGCTTTTTCCAACTACTATTAGCGGGATCATAATGTACATCTATCCACTCTGTTTGGTTTTCGTAACTTTCTGGATCCACTATTTTATAAGAGAATTTTATCGATGATTCATTCACTCCGTAATTGAAATTATAGGGATCAATAGTATAGGGATCGATGATAGATTCAGAGAATGTTATAGAGGAGTGTGTAGTATACCCCTCAAAGGGGCTTATTAGGGCAAGTATAGGTGGAATCCGATCTTCTGGATGTTTTTCAATGAACAACGTGTGCTTCATTCTAGGATGAATACCATTTACTATAGCGACAACTCGTGTTATTTGATTATCTTGTAAATTATGAAGTTTAGCGGCCCATTCACCTGATCTTTTTGCTATCTCAGTGAAAACTAATGTTTCGTGGGAATAAAGTCGATCATCATCTATGTCCGCTGTTTCCTGAGTGTCATAGTACATCAAGGTCACTGATTCCACTCCATAACTTATCAGTCCCTTTAAAATTGAGAATTGTGTAATAAAAGGTGAATCGAAGGTTGTTGGTTCAGGATCATTTGCAGAGAACACAATATGATCATCTGGTGGTATTATTTCAAAATACATTGATGCTGACACAGAGTGAAACTCAAAGTCCAAACCTGTATATCCCCATTCAACCTCAAGACGATAAGTTTGAGCTAACGTCAAATCTGCAGGAATTGGTAAGAGGAAGGATGAAATATTAAAAATTCCGACCCCTACGACTGGATCAATATTAATAAAAGGCTCAGAATTATCAAAGGAACGTGAGTCCATACCCTGATCGTCATCTTCAGTCTCCGTATTATGTGTATCATAAAAAGTAATGTTAATATTCCCAGAGGCCGCAACGAAATCGGATTCGTTTAGTTGCATGTCTCCAGAATATACCCATTCATTATTTTGTTCAACTCGATAGGGATCGAAAAAGGATGACCCAGTATCACTGGGGTATTTTATTCCTATTCCAAACCTGAAACATTGAGTCGTATGCACTAGATACACATGGTGAATCTGTGAGTAATTGTACGAGCTATAACTCATGAATAAAGAACCACATTCTGCTTCAATGACACTGGGACTACTAGCATTCTTAAGAAATCCCATTACCAAATGTGGGCTCCAATGAATCCAATTAGAAGATATTACCTGATGAATTTCTTCAAAGTTCGGATTTATTCTCGTAAAAGTAAGAACTAATGTGTGATCGTCCCGTTCAAGTAAAGATACTTCTGTAGAAACCACAGTTGGACTGGTACATGTAATAGAAGTTGTAGGCCATGATAAAATATCATTAGTTCTAAGTAAGTGGACTGTTGAATTTCCTCCTGAATTGTGTTCATATGCTAGTAAATGTGTATTATTTCGAGTTCGACAATAGGAGGGGCCACGATCTAAAAATGAGTTTTGTGTGATTTGGACAATATTAGAAGTATTCCATATATTTTCCATAAAACATATTTCAAAATCTCCATTTGAATAAGCAGCCCAAAATAAACCGATACCAGAAGACGTTTGCACTAAACATGGGTCAACATCGGCCCCTGTATTATTGGTTAATTGAACAGGGTGGCTCCATGTATAGAAATCGTCACTCAGTGTCACAAATATTTCTGGATCACCCGTACGATCTGATACGAATGCGACTACAAAATGAGGAGGTGGTCTAGCATTGGGGCCGAGCTGCCAACTTTGTATTGGCCGATCTGCTTCATAAATTCCAGTCCAAAAAGCTGGTGGGGAAGCGACAATCATTGAAGGACTTAAATCAGTTGCAGAATTTGTGGTTATTGCCACAGGAGTTTTCCAAGTTAATCCTGCGTCTAGAGTTTGACAACCCCAAATATTACGATTTCCAGAGCGATTTGTATGCCAGACGACGGAAAATTCTCTACTAACTCCGAACGTACGGGATCCATGTTCTACAATTGCTGGTTCATCATCAATGAAAGAAGGGGAGGATTGACTCATGAGTTGAAGGGTATAATCCCACGGAAAAGGATCATCTGTTACTCCGATATCGATTGTATTCACCCCCGTGATATTAATTTGTATATTTGTGAAGACTCCGCCATTGCTGTCACTATTTGGGAAAGAACTATGAGAAAAAGTACTTAGGGGGTACCAGATATCCGTAGGAGAACCTTCATCATCTGGAATAGTAGCATTGATAGGAGAACTATTATAATAGTCTAACTGCTCCCATCCATCGACAATAGCATCAGCTTCTTCTAAATCCACAAGTTTTCGGTATTCATTGTTATTTTCTTCTTCCAAGGAACATTCATCAATATGCCATATAAGGATACCAGTACCAGGTATAAATTTATCAAAACCTACCTGTGTCCGATAACTCACCAGAAAATACTCTTTCAAAGTTACACTTTTTGAAGCATTTGAGAGAAATATTTTCAAAACACTTCCTTTACTTGTAATTTCTATAGCGGGCAGTATTAGACTAGGAGTATTGATGGTGACGATTTTAGGAATCACCCATCCCATTTTAATCTTGGAATAGGCACAAAATTGAGCGGGGGTATCACCAGGTTTCTCACCTGACCCTACTGTATCATTATAATTCCAAGCTCCTGAACCCATCACCCCCCATTTTCCAATTCCGTCAGAGGTATAATCTGCATCGTAAAGATCGGGTAAATTTCCTATATCATGGCCTAATTCGTGAACAAATGTTCCTATTGGGGATGTTTCGGCACACATTGTATATTCTTTTACAGTTACACCGTCTACCAGGCATCCAGTTGGAATCCACCATCTATGTGACCAAATATCCTCTGCGAGACCTCCCGCTTGTTCTTGAGCATCACCTGCATGAATGACTAAAAGATGATCTACTTTATCATCTCCATCTGCATCATATCTACTAAAATTAGTAGCTGGGTCAGCTAGTAGAACACTTTCTTTTACGAGATTATAAATGTGGTCATTTTTATTATCCACATTGGGGAATACTAAACCATTATCTTCACCCCAATATTGCTTAGAATAAACAGATTGAAACCATTTATTGCCTAGTATCTCCCCTGATATATTGAGTTTTCCATAGGAATTTTCATAGTAATAACTTGCTGTACTTTTAGGATTATTATGATTAAAGAGCAAATTTCTATAATAATTAGGTGTATAACCAGATGAATGTTTCAATCCTTTGAATTCGATTAAGATTACAGCAATATTAATCGTACCAACGGTTTGAGATGGTTTTTCAGTTGAAGGTCCATGAGAAGTGACTTTTGCTTGAAATTCCGCTGTAGGATCTTCAGGGAACATAAATTCAAAAGGACCATCCTTAATGCTTTCAGAAGGAGGTTTAACCTTTGCATGAGAAGTATTGTTTGAAAGTAAACTCTCTATATCAGTATTATGACTTATCTCAAAGGTGCTAGGTAATGAGGAATTAAGAATCAAAGTAAATATTAAAAAAAGTATGATTAGAGCTGATTTAAAAATATTAGGGTTTTTATCAGACATTCTTTCACGCTCAGATTGCATTCCAAAATCAACCTCTTTTAGGGAAGATCATCCTTTATAAAGCTTTTAATGGAGGATTTTGAGAATAAATATTCCTAAGGGATTCCTTTTTTTTAGACTTTATCGCTTGTATTTTTATCGGATCTTATAAGGGAATTAGTGTATAGTACCGAACACAAACGGTTTGAATGATTCAGAAGAATTTTCTATTGGAACTGATCCTCTAGATTCTGACACAGATAATGATGGCTGGTCGGGTGGTGATGATCCAGCTCCTTTAAACTCAAGTATCCCGAATTTGTATATAGGTATGATTGGAATTCCAAGTGTGATTCTTCTTGCGTTAGCTATATATTTCAGAAAAAGAGTCATAGCTTATTCACAAGATCTTTGGCAGAAAGGTATTAAGCGATATGGAAAAAATAAGATTGAATTTATTTTAAGTAAATCTTCTAGACAGATCAATCTCATATGAAATTCAACTTACATAAGGTGTGAAAAAATGGAAGAAAAAGAATCAATCCTTTACGTTGTTTTAGTAGCAATTACATTGATGATAATGCCAGGAACACTCAACAAGGACAATCCTCTTTATGCAATTTCTTTATTAGCAATATTAGGAGCAATTATCTTATTAGCTATAGCAATGGTATTGCTAGCAGTTAAAAATATACCTTTTTTCACTCCATATCTTCCAGTAGGATTAGGAGATAACGTTGTCAAGTTATTAGCTTGGACTGGAGTATTTATTGTGGGGATTCTAATTGCTATAATCAGTTTGTTAGATTCATTAGCAGCTTAGATAAAAATTAGCATTTTTCGCTATTTTATTTGTTTCATGGCAAAACAAACTTTTAGCATATTATCAAGGGAACCCTCGAATTCAGAAAATATACTAGGTTCAATTAATCCTTCTTGGAGATACCCTGCATATTCTTCAAAAAACTGGGTCAAGATCACTTTCATTAACATGTTTAATTTTCGTTTAGTTACACGTTGTGGATTTGTAACAATTGCTACAAGAATAGGTCTAATAATTTTATAGATTATTAGATGTTGATCGAGTTTTATTTCTTGAATTGCTTCTCCCATGATTCTTTCAGCAAAGTTCGCCATAGCGATAAGAAATCCACTGATCATATTTGGCTCTGAATCCCCAGTAAAATAGTGCCTCGATACCAAACATAAACCTGATTCATGGATTACGTAAATGTCACGAATCGGAAGTTTCTTGGTATACTTCGAAGGGGGAATGGGTTTTCAACTCCAACCTATGTTGAGATAATTTCTCCACAAAAGAGGGTGGTCACTTTCAAGTACCCCCTTACGCTCCTAGTTTATAACGTACCCAGCTATCGGAATAAGACACATTATTTGGATGAGTGTCATACTTATTTGGTTGAGGAAATGAAGAATGTCACGGTTTCGTTTCAAAAAAAAGGGGTTGTCAAGTCATTTTCTCCTACGAGAATCATTTATTAACATTGTTTAGGAATGCGATTCATCCCACTGACTTTAGAATGGAAAAAATGAATATTTACAAATCGTTTAAGTCCGGGTATTTTTCTATGACCCATCATACAAGATGACCCATAGCTCATTCCATTATTATCACAGATCGCAATACTCTCTTTTGAAATCGTTCCTGGCATAAACCAGATTGCTGGTTTTGGATTTAAATTGGCCGCTTCTTTCACAACCTCAGTTGTTAACTCTTTCTTGTGGACTACGATGACTACATCTACTGGTTCAGGAAGAGATTTTAGTGTAGGATAAGTAGGTTCACCTTCTACTGATTCTTTATCTTCAACAACAGGATAAACCTTATTAACACAATACCAAGAGTCTTCCGACCCTGATTTGAAAAGTCGAAATCCTTTGCTGGATAGTCCTCCAGTAAATGTTCCTACAATCGCATATTTCATATCTGTGGTAAATCCGTGATCTATTTCAACCATACTACTCATCTCATAAATTACAGTTTATTTTATGAAAACTGCTTAGTGATTTATATTTGTAAACTTAAAGGTAACCAAACAACCCTCTTTTGTATTTACAGTCCAATTACCTTAAGGATTCAATGAATTTTCGATTAATTCTTTGGATTTCTAAATAGTTATGAATAACAAAGAATTGGTGTCAATTTTTCAATCCAGATGTAACTTTAAAAATATTTATTCAATCTTTCATCGCATCTGAGGAGGATATCATCGCCTATGTAGGAATAAATGGCTTTTTTTCGTTTTTCCGAAATCCTCAGAAGTACGTATTTGTACTCCTCGCTACTTGCAGTCACTATGAAACAAATAAGTATTATTGGTGTAGGTAATGTTGACAAAATCTTAGGTCAACAATAGGTAGAAAAAGGCCGTGAAATACGCTATGGTTTACATAATAAACAGAATCCAAATTTTCTAAAACTAAAAGAAAAAATATCCGTTTAAAATTCACGGAAGACCTGTTAATGAAATAGGTGACTATTCAGAGATAATTGTATTAGCAATTCCGTATTCCAGTATAGATGAAGTAGCTCGTCAACTTGGAGACCTCTCCGATAAAATTATTATTGACTGTACAAATCCTGTTCTACCAGAATTGAAGGGATTATCAGTAGGTTTGAGCACTTCTGCAGCAGAGGAAATTACACGATTATTCCCACAAGCTCATGTCGTCAAAGCATTCAACAGTATTGGTATGGGTACTTTGGGAAACTTAGACTTCAATGGAATATGTGCAGATGCATTTATTTGTGGAGATGATGCAAGCTCAAAGGAAGTGGTGGGTGAGCTTGCAAACGATTTAGGATTCAATGTTGTAGATGTCGGACCCTTGACCCAAGCACGCTACCTAGAACTATTGGGAATGCTATGGATTTCTATGGCTTATCAACAAGGTTATGGATCAGAAATGGCCTTCAAGCTCCTAACTAGATAGAAAACTATCTCATTTCATGTGGAAGTGGAGATATTCAAAGCGCCATACCCTTGGATGGAAAATACAACTACCATAATATAGACAATCATTTTCTGCCCCACGACTTGAATGAACAATCCTTCAGATGTCTCTGCAGAAGGTCCGAAAAACAATAGAATGATATATAGGAAAGAAATGCCTGCAAATGTGAGTAATGTATACAAATATACACGTGGATAAGTTGGTTGCTTATACAAAACAATTGAATAGATAATTGCTGCAATAAAGGTAGAAATAAACCCTATTCGTACAGAAAAAATATGAAGATCTAGTAATAAATCCGCTGGGGTTAATCCAACTCCAATAAATCCTATGGCGGCAATTATGCCAAAAATTGATCCCACCTGGGATAATCGATAAGTTGAAGCCTCATCTTGAAACAAACTGATCCATGCAGCGTAAAATAGTATCATGACGATTCCAATTGTGAAGATGGAAGCTGTAAATAGAAACCATGCAATGGTATTCGATTTACCTGAATGCGCCATTGTTCGGCCTAAATCACTAAAAAAATTATTTAAAAATGAATAACCTGATGCATCAGGGTTCGTATATGTACCTCCCGGATATATAAGCATTGCTGCTAGTGTTAAGATAATATATATACCAGCTCCAAGAAAAACAAGTATAAACGCGCCACGTCTCCAATTTTGAAAATTCATCAATATTCACCTAATATTTCTTGTGATAAAAGAAATTATCTTTGTGGAATCATTGGACTCTCGCCTGCGATAAAAAACTTTCGATTTTACTCATTCAGTTACTTCAGTTTCAGATTCTTCGTGGGCGAATAGAAAAGTTTTCTCAATCAGAGTATAGAAAACAACTAAAATGATTGCTATGTCAAATAGTATGAGGGCTGGTTCTACTAGATGAAAAATCATCATCAACATAATCACGTAAACATGATCATGTGAAACAGGTTGTGCTTCCTCAAATAACCAGCTAGAGTAAATAGATATAACACTAAGGAAACCAAGAAATCCTAGTGCAACAGCAACGAGAAACCATACATTAAAACCCATTAACTCTGTTTTTGTTATAGTTATGTTAAAACCTATTGCCATCCATAAGAAAATACCTTTTCCCCCTTCTAGGACGAAATCTAACCATTCACCTGTCTTACTACAGATTCCTCTGTTCCGTGCAAGTTGACCATCTACACAATCCATGATTGCTGAAACCCAGTAAATGATACTTGCTAGTAGCAGCCAGACAAAATTATCCCCTGACAAGGCCAAAATCAAAGCGCTGAGTACTGCAAGAAGAAAACCAAACCACGTAATTCGATTTGGAGTTATGAAAGAAAATGGATCAATGACTTTTATAATCTGGTTTGAAATATTGCGATGAAACCGAAGTGTAAATCCTTCTTTCTTGAAGGCATACTGCCCCCCTTTCTCTTCATTCGGCTTCCCTCCTATTAGTTTGGAACTTAAGTTTCTTAGACTATAATCTGTCTTTTTTTTCCGCATAGTATTTTCCTTCTTCAGAATTCAGATTTAAATTTGGTATCCATGACTCTAAATAGTGGAAATTTTCAGATTTTTCGGATATTAATGTAACAGAAGCCTCTATATGGCCCTTTATTAAGATTTACTATGATAATTTCCTATTTCAAAGTTACAACGGGCATACTTGGCGTGTTTAACCTGAAGAAATTCTCTTTTAAATAATCATTTCTTATGGTCACTCAGTTTATGTAAGGGATTATGGCTAAATTTGTCAGACAACTCTTTAAAAAGAATTCTGGACAGGATGAGTCACACATCCACCATCCGGTAGGTTAGTAACAAGGGAAGGGTTACTGACCGTGGGGACTACTTGGGAATCAGGACGCAATCGGTGAAGAATATTGCACGCGACATTACTATCAACATTCAAATGAATTCCACACCGTAGACAGTAAAAGGAACCACGTGATTGCGATTCTTTTTATCTATGTGGCCACACCTACTACACTTCTGGGAGGTATACGCCTCGTTCACGCGAATTACTATCATGTCCACAAGTTTAGTTTTATATTCAAGCATCTCAACTAACTAGAGGAAGGGAAGTTGGACAAACGATTCCAGTATTAAACACTATAATATAAAAAAAAAAAAAAAAAGAATTAAGAGGACAAAATATCAAGTAGAGCCAAAAAAAATTTATTTTTCGGCTGCTAAAATGACATCTGTCTCTTTTACGGTTTTTCGTCCATTGTGACGTGCAATTTCAACTGAATATTTGGCTAAGTTCATACCATAGTCAGTTAAGATCTCATTCAAGCGGTTAATTGCGCCAGCAGATACTCTAAAAGCGCCTGCGGTTCGAATGAGTTTTTCTACACGTGCTCGTGCAAATCCAGTCATTTTTTTCACCTTTTCTCAATATTAAGTTGTTCTAAGTCATTTAATAGACTCAGTGGTTACAATAATCCTCTATATATTTATAAGTTTTATTCTACAACAATGCACGTTCTAGATATCTCGATGTTACTTTTTGCACTCGGATTGATTTAGCTAGCTATGGAAAATACTTTTTCACGATCTTCAAGCTGAACTAGATAATATATTATGTATTCACTGAGGATAGATACTCTATTCATAAATGATTTGAAAAAGACAATAATTTTACCTGATGCTTCTATCAGCCAAGGGAAATAGATCTGAAAATATAAACTCGCTATCTAGAAAAAAAGGGGGAAGTGAGAGTTTTTATACTCTCTTTCTTCTCGAGAGAATAGGAACTGAGATAATGACTCCCATGATGCTGATAAACTCCCATCCAGGTGAGAGACTTGGAATGGTGGTACCATCAGTTGTTTCTCCAGTGAATGACTCCATAAGCTCAAATTTGAAGATTGATATTTCAGAGCCATTAGTAGAAATGGAACCAGATATTAATTCAAGCTTTTCAAGTACACCAGTTTGTTTATTCCACTGAAATTCGAGAACTCCGTCATCAGAAGGTTGAGTTTCATTATAATTCCATGTTAGTCGATAATAATCACTTTCTTCAACTAAATTAGTATTATCGAACATTTTGAAGTTGGACAGATTTCCATAAATTGGGAGAAAAAGGAAGTTATTAATTCCGTTTCCTATATAATCATCTGTATTTTTGTGTATTTCAACTTCTATACCCCATTCAACAAAATCAAACATTATCAGTTTGAGTTGATCTCCCTGAGCTAAAGATAGCGGGATGCTTTCTTCTGTGTTTTTATTACGAAACCATCCTGTTAAATCAACTTCAGTCGATGCACCACTATATTCAGTTAAACTATAGATGAAAGTGTCGCCAACTGAAATTGAAAAGTCCTCTTGAGTAAAGCTCTCATCAGGTTTTTCATCGATTTTTGGTGGATAAAATCCCTTTCTAATCCAAATATTATCCCAAAAAACTAAGGTTTCCATGTTAATTTCTTGGTTATCAAAACCAAAGCCAATATTTCCACATTTAAAGACGCCAAAATCATCATTTGTGAAAATTATATAGGGTTCTAGCTCTTCTTCTTGAAGAAATATCTGAGTTATCTGTTTGTCACTTTCTACGGCAACTGCCACGATTAAACGTCCCCATGTTAGTTGTGATTCCATTGGCATGGAATAAAAAGTAGATTTATCGCCTACCTCATTTTGAGCTCCAAACTCAAGAACATTTCTCTGATAGCTATAGCGAACATACTGAACATCTGCACCACTATTGAATCGCCATCCAAGTAACAATATATCTCCATTTGCACTGTGAATATCATAATCAACCTCAATGGTGTAACTGTACAAGTCTTCATGAATTTCTAAACCAGATGTTGTTAACCAACCACTTTCTGAAGAAACATTATTGAAATAATATCCACGCAACCATTCATTCTCAATATCCCAATTTCCTTCTGGTCCTCCATACCAGACATAAGGATCAAGATTATAGCTGGCAAAGTCATCATAGTAAATAGTCTCATCAGTTGGCTGATCTGGAGGCGCATGATATCCTGTATATACATGAATATTGTCAAATCGTGCAGAGGAGTTATAATATAACCCAAAACCGACATCCTCTAAATTAGGAACATTCATCATCATACTTGAGATAACTGGTTCTCCATTTACCCAGAGATCAAGTTGTCCACCAGCTACAACCATATGTACAATGGCCCATTTGTCCGTTGGAAATTGATAGTCAAAATCATATAAACCTCCATAAGAATCAATATAGTGCGAGTATCCCGATGTTGATCCTAATTCCATTACTGCATATCCAGAGTAATAGTTGAAAATGAAATGAAACTGTTCTTCTCCATACCCTGACAACAAATTTACATCAAAGATTACTGTATATTCACTCATATTGAAGATCGTATCGTCTAATACTATATCATCCCACATTTCATTTGTACTAATGCCATTAAGACTATTATCAAGAAAATCCCATGTACCGTTCATAACAGTCCAGGTTCCATTATCTACTTCAAAATCTTGGAAATATACAAGATCATCAGGAGCCATGGCTTGAGGAATAGTTGTTAATAACATCGGTAAAAGGAGAAGGATTAAAAGCAATTTTTTGTGATTTTTCATTTTTTTTTGAAATCCTCCTTCTGAAAATTATATAATAATAGTACACTCTTCATAAAAAAGTACCTAGTGAATTTACTCGTTTGTAAGGCTATTAAAATTTGTAAATGATTAGTTTGATCAGTTCGAAAGATAGTTGAAACACATAAAATCGAGAAAGAGATATGCAAATTTACTTGATGAGACACGGAGAAAGTACAGGTAACAAAGAAAAAGCTTTTCAGGGATGGAGTAACGTTCATTTAAGTGAACAGGGAAAAATCCAGGCTAAAAAATTAGCTGACTATCTTTTCGGGGAAAAAATTAACTTAAGGAAAATATTTTCTAGCCCTCTCAATCGAGCAATGGAAACAGCAGAACTTTTGACGATTTGTTCAACTAGTCCTGATATAATCACAGTTGATGGATTTAGATCGATTAATGTCGGTGAATGGGGAGGAATGGTGATATCAAGAGTGAAAGAGGATTTTCCAAAGGAGTACAATATTTGGAAGCATTCACCAACAAAATTCCGTTTTCCGAAGGGGGAATCCTTAACTGATGTTCACAACCGCTCCCAAGCTTCTCTTATACATATCTTGCATAAATATATTGATTTTGGTGGAAGTATCGCAATAGTTTCACATATGATTACTATTAAAGCGTTGGCATTGTGGATGCTTGAGAAAAATCTAGCAAACATCTGGAAAAAAGAATATACAGTGCCTAATACTGGTATCATGGTTTTTAAAGTGGAAAAGGAAGAATCGACTGATTTCAATTTCCAGCGCGTTGAAATAAATAATCCTATACCACATTTAGAGTCTACAATCTAGGAAGAGAGAGATTTCTTTCCACAATGTGTACAGAAGATACTACCTGCCTCTAATTGCCTTCCACAAGATGGACATTGTGAACCAGATATCGGATCTGATAATGTTTGCTTATTCAAAGTCTTATCAACATTCTCAGGTGGATAATAACGTTCTTTATAATCTGAAGTTGATCTTTCTTCAATTAATGCTCCTAAGGTTCCCGCAATTAGAAAAAATCCATAAGCTGTAACAAGAGTGTATCCAAAGGACATAGTTGGCCAAAAAAGTCCAATTAAAATAGCAAACGCCCCTATACCTCCAATAAGCGTTATAACTGCCCCCTTTTGAGATTTATTAAGGATTAATGGACCTGGTTTGCTTGAGGTTACAACAATTAATCCGTTTAGGACTCCTGCTACTAGAAAGAATGGAAAGGCTATCACGATTGCCAAACCAAAGTCTATATGTTGAGCAAAAATAGACAATAATATAGGAAAAACGCCAATTCCACCAACAAATATGATGAGAGCTTCTTTGTAATTCTTCTTCAATATGTACACCTCTTCGGGAGTAGGAATTATATTTGAGAGTACTGGTCTCGTGTTTATATGATTTTGAATAGAGGTATACATTCTCACCTACTTAGCCTAAGCAACTTACTAAGTAGTCCCTACTCTGGTGTTTTCCTTTTTATTTGTATTTTAGATATTTTCTTTTTGATTATAGTCGATGGAATTGATTTTTCTTCCATTGGTCTTTTTTCTAGAATAGATTTTGGAGGTGTTTTACTCCTGATGTCTTTTTTGTGCTTTTGTTTGGATCCTAGTGTGCTAGGGGGAGGTATAGTTGTTTTCTTGGGAATTTTTGTAGTGATGCGAGGTGGAGGAGTCTTGTTTATTATCCGATTTTGTTTCTTTTCAGCAATACCTCTCCGAGTTGGAGGGATATTTTTATGATCCTGGATTTTTTTTATTCGTATTGGTACTTTTCGATTTACTAGGCCTTTTTTACGTTTTGATTTTGGGAGACTCCCTTTAGTAGATGGAGTTGGCGATTCTTTCCTACCCTGAGTCTGAGTAACAGGAGGAAGTTTGTTCATGCCACGTATTTGCTTTTCTCTCTTTTCTTTTGTTCCATAACTAGTGGGATGGGTAACAGATTCTTTTTTTATTACTCCTTGCTCATTTTTTCGCGCAGGAGGTAGCTCAAATTGCTCTTTCAAATCATTAGGAGTTTTTTGATCAATAGTAGCAACTTTTTCTTTCATTGGAGTTTTCTCTTTGATTGTATCCTTCGGCATTTTTGATCGAACTTTGAATCGAGCCACTTTGAACATACTATCCTGCACTATTTCCAGAAATAACTTCTTCAATTAAATGTACTTTACTCGATTTTTAACAATTTGGAAATTAAGTAAGGATTATTTTCCCAGAATAAATCCAATTCCAGAGAAAATGAAAAAGAGACCATATAATATTCCAAGAAGATCAGATGCAAATGCTCCAGCAGCTAGAAATAAAATCCCGAAGATAAGAAAAGTGAAAATTGCCGTCCATTCGGCGGAAGGCCCCCTCTCAGACTGAGCAGTAATTCTAATGAATTGATAGCGAGTGAAACTTCGTATTAACAACGCTGTTGAGACTACTAAATACGGAAAAGCAAGTAAGGAAGGTACTGCAATATGAAGTTCGATGAATTCATTTGAAGGCATCATATTTATTTCAAAGGATAATAAAACTTCTTGAAATATAGGAAAAAGGGGGCTAACAAGGATAATTGCGAGCGGAATGATATTTGCAAGAGATATAAAGTAGATTTCGTTTAAAGTGGCATGATGATCAACGTAGTAGAATATCCGTAAAAAATATACAATAGTAATCGCAGTATAAACGGATAAGAATAGGATGTTAAGGGCTAATGTATCCTGATTTTGTATAAAAAAGAAAATAGTAGCTGATACGCCAATGAGCATGATAAACCAAGCGATATTATGTCGTATAGCCATAAGTAATCAATAACTCCTTATTTTCTGTATTTTTTCTGGAACATTTGAATTATTTTCTGATAACTGGGTCCTGAAATCCGGATCATTTTTACATTATTAATGGGTTGATTGCAACGGCTACAAATATCAGACACCAAAAGCCATTTTTGAAACTCATCAGCATGAGATGGATGTTTACAACGAGGGCAAATGACTACCTGTTTATCTGATTCTGTGGGAAATTCATAGCAATAAATACATCGAAAATCGTCCTTTGAAATGTTCTGACCTGCTGGGGTTAAACTGGCAATAAGTGCAGGAGTTAGTTTCCTCTTTGTTCTCTTTGGCATGTGTATTGGAGGAGCGACTTGAACACTTGATCTATGGGGGCTTCTACTCGTTCTTTCCTGTACTCGGGTTACACGTGATGGCTGTGAAGTTGATCGACGAGTTTCTACTGGTGTTCTAGAAGATCTAGCACCTCTTCTCTGTGATTGAAAATCTCTAGTGGAAGTTCTAGAAACACGTCTAAGGGGAATAATTACAAATTTGAGTATATAATTTTGAATGAAGGTTAGAATACTGAAAAGTAAGAAAAATAATGACGACATTTCAATTGTCTTTTGATCTAACCAAAAAATGGTGAAAATTACAAGAAAACTTGCATTTAACACAATTATTGATTCAGAAGGAAATCGTCGTCGAAATATGAAAATATTAGGATAGGTTCCAGAATAGTATCTTCTAATTAGAATTCCGAGTATTACAAAGAAGGGCAAACAAAATATTAGACTAAATAAATTTAAAAACAGATAGAAAGAATCTAATTGAAATAAATTTAGGTTTAAATTTAATTCCATAAATGTTGCATGGAGGAAATTTTCCGTATCGCCTAATGTGGCAGTAAATGCAATCAAACTCCCCCCGATAGCAATCAGAGCAGGAATACTAATAAAAATTGCTGAAGCAAGTGGAGCATTATATGATCGGTAATAACGCCATTCATCTACTAGTTTGATTATTAAAATAGCAACGAAAGCGAAATAAATTATCGTTATCGAGAGAGAGCTCTGTGGGTTAACGATTTGGCTTAAGAACGCAAAGACCAATCCAGTAAGAAATACGGAAATATAGACATTTCTTCCAACCAAATAGATTTCACGACCTCATCTTCTCAATCATAGTCATATTCTAAGAACATTGTTTTCCCTTCTGCTAAGGGTAGTAGTGTGCTGATTAATTCCGGAAGGCTTTCTAAAGGGCAGTTTAAAACTTCATAACGAGGTTCTTCCCATGTTTTCAAATCTTTATTTAGCCTGAAGATTTTAAATCCATAATTTCTTCTGGATATTTTAGTTGGATCAATAACGAGTGCAATCGGCGCCGCGAGTTGAGATCCTTTAGTTCCTAATTTTTGATAGCGAACTTGTGTTCTATAATCGGTTGTACTCATAAATGCTCCATAAGAAGGATGTGAATGGTACCATCCAAGAATTAGTTCATTTTTCTTCCTACTTTCATTGAATACTCGCACCATGCTTTGGGGATCCTCGATTTGAGCATTAACATTTGTTCCATGACCTACTGGAAATGCGTCTGAAATCACCAAACACGCAAGGGGAGTATCTTTATTCTCAATATGTCCTGTTAACAGCCCTATAACTTCAACCCATTCTGCTTGAGGAAGTGTTGAATTTGCATACTTTAGAGCATGGAGACTTAGACGGATGTAGGCTTTTAATTGAAGTTTCACTCTTGCTGGATCGATTTCTGGATCTAAATCATCAATATCGAGTAAGTCTACTTCTCCATGAGTGCTGTCATTTTTCAGCGAAAACGTCTCCTCTGAAGGAGGAATTTTTTTGGATTCAGTAGTCGGGAATTTTAAAGTAAGAGTTAAATTATCTGGATCATAATTCATGGAGGTATCTCTCAGAAGAAGTTCGAATAAATTCCGCGGTTTTTCTTTTTTTTTATCTGGCATCAAATAGACCACTTTTGCTGGTACTTTACTAATCTTCTCAAACCCTCACCACTTCTTTTTTGCATACTTCTTAGTGATTTTTTTAGCCTTTTCTTTGAATTTATCCTTATTTTTCAGGTATTCCACCGCAGCTTTCTTGTTAAAAACATCATGAGGGTTAGTGTAAGCTTCATCAATGTTGAACATTGCTAAAATTGAGTATATCACTGTGGTAACATTTTTTGACGGAGACCATCCTTGTGGTTTCCCTACCAAGTCGGGGTCGACTAATCCAAGACAAATATTCCGTTTTCCCTTATATTCATCAGGTTTGGGCCAAAAATTCGGGTGCCAAATCGGGGTATGTAATCTTACGAAAGGAGGAGAATAGGGGTAATTGGAACCAAATTTAATTTCGAGCATAAACTTCCCGTCTTGGTAGGGAGTACCTTTTGGACCTTCGAGAAGAACAGCTAAGTGCTCTACACTTTTTTTCTCTCCTGGGAAAGCTTTTAGCTGTTTAATCGTCTTTTGCTTGTAAAGAGTTTTTAATTGATTATAATCTTCTGCAATACGTTTAATGCGAATAGACATGATAAATTAACCTTCTAACTTTAGTGTAAGATATGCTTGTGATCCATCGTCAAAACCAGTTACAAGAACTGTCTCACAATCCCTTATTTCAGCTTGAGATATTGTTTGTTCTATAGATATTTCCCCAATTTCCGAAGAATCAATCCTAAATATCATAGGAGGAAATTCAGGGTCAATCGGGTAATTTTTATCATGAGAAAATTTCTCTATTAACCGTGTTAAAGGAAAGTTTCGTTTAACTTTGATACGAAATATTGAAGTTCTTCCCCGTCCACACATTTCGCATTTGGGATTACGTGGTTTTTCAATCTCATAAAATTTACCCGTTAAACCATTATAAATCAAATAGTTTAATTGGATATTCCCCAATTTCTTCTCTGGCTCTGGTGTGTGAATATGATGTAGTATTTTGACAGCCTCTTGTGATTGAAGAGATGCCATTACGCAATTTATTGTGATAACTGTCGGTTCGTGATTATCAATTATCTGAATAATCTGGTTTATCGAAAATTGCTCTTCTTGGGGAAAATATTCTTTGAGAAGTTTATTTGCGTATAAGACTACATCTTTAACTTCATTTGACTTTAGAATATTAACTGGTTTTCCGTGTTTTTGTTCGAAGTGTAACTGTCCTTTAAGAATACAATGAGCTGGTCTACGAGGTTTTCCCACGAGTGTACATGCTCCAAGCTGATCTTGATTACGTTCAGTTAATGGATCACACTCCAAGCATGCGTTATTGAACGGAGAAACTACATATGCATGGCCATTGTACACTGAAGTGCCTGCATCAATGAGATATTTCTTGTTATGAACTGCTCTTCGATTTAATTCAGATCTAGCTTCAATAGAGTCAAGACCAGCTATATAAAAATCGACCTTGCTGTAAATATGAGGAGGTACATCTTGTAAGGGGCAATCATAAGCATCAATGGTGATGAATGGATTCATTTCACGAAGTCTTTTCGCTGCGATCTTTGCTTTTGAGGCACCCTCTGGTGCACCAATAAACAATATCTGACGATTCAAATTTGAATATTCAATTGTATCAAGATCCACAAGTATTAAGTGTCCAACACCAACCATAGCCAAGTTTTTAGCTATTTCTACGCCTAAGCCCCCTATTCCCGCAATGAGGACTGAGCTTTGTTTTAGAATTTCTTGGTTCCATCCAGGAAGACGAAATTGACGATCAAAGCGTCGTTTTTCCTCATTTGTTAGTGTTTTACTTGTGAAATTTGACATACCATTTGCTCCTCTGATAGTGGGATTATCCTGCAGTACTTACAGGGATAATTAGGACTTCTAGTCCATTTTCCAGATCATAATTTGACAATACATCATCCGAATCCAATGTTCGTCCACTAATTGAAAGGTGAAAGTCTTGTGGATCTAGTGCAAATATTTCACCAACTGTTGCGGCTAATTCCCGTACAGATAATTCTGGATCTACAGTTAGTTTTTCTTGTTTTTCATGGCGTCCAATTGTTGATCGGAAGAATAATGTTATTCGTTGTCCATTTGGGACTTTGGAACGCGAAACTTTAGATTGTATCGATGAATCGTTTTGCCCCTCTTCCCCTTCTTCTTCTTCAAATTCAATAAACTCTTCATTTTCCGACATAATTACGTCTTCCCTAGTATTCTCGGTGCTAAATTCTGGAAAGATATTATCCTTAACTTTCGGAGGTGTTCCAGCTCTTAAAATTTGTAAAGAGAATACAATCAGTTTCATCGTAATCATTCCATAAATATCTATCTGAATTTTCAACTAAATGCCAGTTAATTGGAATTAAAGAGTTTCTATCTAGTTTTAATTATTTCCAACCTTTTATTTTTGTAAAAATTGGGAAAAAGTGAATTAATCCCCTGATTAATTCCATCCAGCGGTTGAATGAGGAATTAAGAGGATTTCATCACCATTTTCGATACCATAATCTCCGATTGGAGAGCTTTCATCAAGAGTTCGTCCAGCATGAGATAAGTGAAAATCATCTGGATCTAATCCAAAGATATTCGCTAGTGTATCTCGGACATCTCTCACGGGTGTTTTTTCACCGACGGAGAGTTTCTCTGTTCTCTCAGGGCCAACGGTTGATTTAAAGAAAATATTCTTCTTGGGTCCAGAGGTAGTCCCTGTTACGGGTGTCTTCGACTGTGCAGGAGTTTTTGCCTTTACAGACGATGTTTCTTCAAGATCAAAATCTATATCTTCAAAGTCACTCATTTTTTATTCACTTTTTTTTCATTTATTGATTGTGTTCCAATTATTTGTGATACATGGAACTCATGTAACTTACGTAACCCACCCATTTATAAAACTTACGAAATACCCGTAACACCCGAAATGTATAAATATGGGAATAATCAATATTTCTTTTAAGAGGCAAGTTAAATGTCGAAAGAAGCTCAAAATGTCAAGATTTCGAGTAAGGCATGGGAGATGCTTCGTTGGGCAAAATTTGAACTAACTGAGAAGTCTTATAGCGATGTACTCATCAAATTAGATGGCACAATTCAGAACAGAGTTCATTCTCTTCAAGAGGAACTTAAGGAGTTTGATGAAGGTCGTCATAGGATTGAAATGAAAATCCCAGGAGAAGGGAAAGTAACTAAAAGTTCGAAAACTATTCTACTACGACCAGATGCTCATAAAATCTTAAGTCGTCTCAAACTTGAAAGTAATACATCTGCGTACACATTTTCAGATGCTATTGAGTTTCTGATAAAACAAAATTCAGCTATTTGGGAAAGTATTCCAGATCGCTTGAAATAATTCAATCTGTTTTTTTTTTATTTTTTTCACCAGAGAAAAAAGGGGATTTATGAAATTTGGATGGAGTTTGTGAAAAACTTCAAATTCCAAGTTTCCAGAAATCAATAATTTGGTTTGCATGTTCCGCTGATTTAACTTTATCATGCCCTTCTGCGCCATAAATACCCTCAATTAGCCCTTCTTCATTGATTAGATAAGTAATTCTTGCAACTCTGTTTCCTCGTTTAAAGGCACCAAATTTTTTCGCTAGGTCTAATTTTTCATCCATCAACAGTGGGAAAGGTAGTTTAAACTTATCTATGAATTTTTGATGTGACTTAGGATTTCCTCCTGATACTCCGTATACTACTATTCCTTTATCTAGAAACATCTGATAATTGTCTCTAAAGGAACAGGCTTCTTTCGTACAACCTGGAGTATTATCTTTGGGATAAAAATAGAGGACATACTTAGTACCTTTCAGACTTTCAGAATCAATTTTAGTTCCTGCTTGTGATTTTGTTGTGAATTCAGGGGTAGAATCTCCGACTTTCAACATCCTTTTAATCTCCTTTTTTCTTCTTAAACATTCTATCTTAATAAAGTGAGAATTTACTATACGCTAATAACCTGATTTCTACTATTTCGATAAATTTAACATTAAAAAACCTAAACACATCTATACTCTAGATTTATTATATTTCAAATACCATTCAATCTTATTGACTTTTAAAGACAGTAGAATTAATTTTCTTTGAATAGGCGTGTTAATCTTTGGTACGAATCCGTCACTTGATATGTTATTTCATCATATCAGTTTTATTCGTAAATTTCGCTCATTTTGTAAATAACCGTGCCCTCTCAAACTCCTTTGGGGTTAATGAAGGCGAGAATATAGAATTCACTGTTATTGAGAAGCCAGAAAGGCCTGAATTTACTTTAGGATCCTCTTTTCCTCTAGGTATCAACATTAGTGATATCAGAGCCTTATCTATTCTAACTATGGAAAATTTCACTCTTCAACCAGTTTTTAATCCTCTTCCTCCTGAAAACACGAATTTTACTTTGAAAATCATTGAATTAGAAGAGATGTCCAGCGTTAGTAAAATCAATATTTCATATCAAGTCAGTGAAAATTCCTCCCTCGGAAAGGATGAGTATCAGCTCACACTCAACAATTTATTAGGTGAACCATTCATCTCAACCGACTGGCAGGCATGGATTCAAGTTGTGGACTCTTTATCGACAAAGGATTCCATCGATGGAATGAAAATCGAAAAGGTCTCTTATAGTTTAACAGATCAAACTTTTAAAACATCAATAATTATTAAACCCACAATTCCGAGTAATTTGCGGTTATATATCACTGGTATGAGAATAAACCAAACACTATGCTATCTCACGAGTACGGGAATTCAAGCGTATTTGGTGATAATTTCCACGTTTTCAGTTCGATTTTTCGGAGATTTCACTTCTGTAACATATTATAAATATATGGGTACAATTTCTGGAGTAGTAGGGAATATTTCTTTACCCAGTGACCGTTTTAATCCGCTTCAAATCATTCTCCCTATCGTAGGAGGAATTGGGATTTTTTTAACTTCTACTCTGGTTATCATTCTTCTTAGAAAACGGCTAAAATAGCCTTTCAATAGAATGAACCATGGACTTCAGGGAATGGTATAAATTAATTCATAAGTTTGATATGCAAGAGTAAATACCAAGAGTACGAAAATTGCTCCGCCAAGGAAAACAAGTGCTTCAATTATAAGAAGAATTGATAAATCCACGAAGAATACTAAAATTATATTTCCAAGATAACCTATTGAAAAAAAACCTACTAACATAGTTGCAGTTCTCCATCTTTTAACAATGCGTGTTTCTTCAAGTAATTTAGAAATTTTTTGAGCATATCTCCATGCGGAAAAAAAGAAACCAAATCCTACTAAACAGCAAAATGAACTAAAAATTTCCAAGGGATGATCAAAGATTCAAATTTAATCATCTGCATTTTTTTTCGCAGCATAAATGATTGAAAAAGGAATAATCTGATTTATCCTTGTGAATTGTTCATCTATTCTATGGTTATGATAGGGAACCTTTTCAAGACCTATCTTCTTCAGTTCCTCAATTGTATATCCCCTTGGTTCAATCACTCTCTCAAGAACGAATCCGTTATTTGTGAGTCCATTTACAAATTCTTCATAACGATGAGCTCTATCACTAAATGTAGCAATTGGAGTTTTCGTATTATCAATCCAATCCCAAGTTGTTGGTTCCGAACTAAAGTAAGAGAGTACTTTTTTAATCGAATCTTCCTCTAGTGCTTCCCATAGAACATACTGGAGGGGGTGTATTGTACAAAGGACTACTCGCCCGTTTAAACGGAGAATACGACTTATTTCGGATAAAACTTTCTCTATATTACTAATATAACTGATTGCGTGAACTGATACAACTAGATCAAAGGAAGCGTTCTGCAATGAAGAGAGATTCTCCATGTCTCCGTGAATAAAGGTTATATTTGCTTTTTCTCTAGAAGCTAATTTTCGAGCGTGATTTAGTTGTTGTTCTGAGATGTCTAGCGCTGTAACATTCTTAGCTCCCATTTTTGTTAGCACAATTGCTATTTGACCTCCCCCACAACCTAGTTCAATGACATCTAGACCTTTCACATCTCCTATTACATCAAGTTTCTTCTCCCCTGGGCTATATGGGGCATAATGAACGTCATCTAGTGAAATACCCGTACTAGACTGATAATGTTCGCTTAATTTATCCCACGATTGCCTATTATTCTCATTTGACAATAAAACACCTTCCTACACGCGATCCAATACTCTTTCCAGTATTTTTAGAAGCATTTCTACATCTTCTTTCGTGGTGTAGCGATCTTGTGATCGATGGAGTAATCCATTCCTGTGTTGACGAATAAATTTCAATGATTTATTTTCTTGGACTGTCAGCAGTCGTTCCCGTAATAAGCTATTTACAATTGATAACCATGATTGATCATCTTTTGGATAAGCATCGCGTTTCCAAAGGGCATGCCGGAATAGTGATTCTACTGATCTCCAAAGGAACAAAAAAGTCGAGATTTGTTCGTCATTGGTGCTTTCTTCCCAGTGTTCTAGCTTTTTTCTTGTATATAAAATATCAATTTTGATAGATTCAGTTTCTTCTTCCGTTGATACAAGTTCTTCAATTACACCGGTGATTTCCTGACCAAGATAAAATTGTAATTCAAGTTCTTTCCTTTTTTCTTGAGAAAGATCCATCTTACTAAGCATTAGAGAATACTGTTTCAAAACTAGTGTTTTGGCAACTTCTCTCTGGGAGAACTCACGAATTTCCTCATTTAGCGGTGATTCTATAAATTCGAAATACAATTTGGAAACAAGATCCCAGTTGCCAGCTAGTTTTCGTCCTAAACGGTCTTCTAATGGAAATTTTCTGAGAGATTCAAGCTCTATGTGGCGGGATTGATCTTTAAAAGTTTCACTATGTGCCGTAACGATCAGATTATAGGATAACTGATTTATCAAGCTTGTGACAATCCTCCTGGAATGAAGAAACAAGAAACCTGATACAAATACGAATGAAAGAAACAATAAGCCAAAAAAGAACACATTTTGGAGATTTATAATTTGATCAATATAAAGAAAATCAAGATCGATAGAAGAGTAATGAAGGTAAGCTATTGTAGTAGTGTTAAGAATATTTATTAATCCAAAAGAAATTGAAAAGAGGAATAGGGTTTCTCGAAAAGAACACAATCGTTCATTGGGTATTGCATCGTTTCTGGTAAAATAAGGATCAATGTATCCTCGTCTAAACACATTTTTTAATTCAGGAAGAAGGATTAATCTAATATTTTGCCTTAAGTCTTCTTTAATATTCGCTTCAAGATGAATAGAATCGAGATAGAATATTTTGTCTAGATCCTCAGATAGTTCTTTGTGATACTTTTCTGCTGCTTTAGTAACCTTGAGGATAATGTAAGGGCTATAAACGTAAAACATATAGGAGGGAAAAATTAGAAATAGTGCAGGTAGAAAGAGAAATAGTTCGACTCTATTCGCCATGAAGAAAAGGTATGCTTCAATCAATCCGATTTCATACATGAATGGAAAAAGTATTCCAATAACAAATCGATTTTCACGTAAAGTCACAGGTCTGTCAATTCCGTAGTATTTTTTTCAGAATGTCTTACTTTATAGTGACGTCCCAAACTGAATAGGATAGTAAGTACAATCAAATACATAAGTACTAGTATTGAAACCAGTATCAAATTAATAACAGGGAATGAGTACGCCCAAAGAAGTGTGACTCCAGATAATAGCATTATCATCATAAGAGCGATGAAGAACGCCTTTCTGATCACTTAACCTTCAATCCCAATTTGATCAATGGTGGCGGCCACATTTTGAACTTTAGCAGGAGTTATCACACTTGCTAATCCCCCTCCTACACCATTTGCAGTAGCAATCGTCATAGGATCTAAACCTAAAGCATTACTAGTTTTGACATGATCAAATTTGTCTGACAACGGGTATTGATGAGTGAAGGCCAGGAAGAAAAAAGGTTCATTTTCGTCACATTTGTTATTTTCACTGATCTCTCTCTGTCTCGAGCTTATAAGAGCGAGGGAACCTTCTTGGAATGGGAATGCGTACCAAGAAACACTCTCACCCCCAGTTAGCTATCCGAATGCAGATGAAACCACGGCCCATTTTTACTGATTTGTGCACCTGTGCCAAAAATCTGTATAATCGCGCCACCTATGAGGTGCGCCAGGAATTCTTTAAGACGGGGAAATGGATACAATATACGAGCTTGTATCATCGCCTCAAACGCGAACCAGCGTATCTAGCATTAAAGGACATTTCGGATAGCTATTTACCGCAACAAGTCCTCCGACAGGTAGAACAAATCTGGCGGAGCTTTTTCAATGGACTGAAAGCATGGAAAACCGATCCGACCAAATTTCAGACCCGGCCCCGAGCGCCGAGGT